>CALZHQ010000002.1 GCA_945787295.1 uncultured Desulfuromonadales bacterium | reverse complement strand
AATGTATTCTGGAGCATTCAGGTTAAGAACCTCATTACAGCCTTCGCACCCGTCCCAAACCTCATCGGGAATAGCCATCTGCTGCAGGTTGGTTCCACAAGCGCCATCGAATATAAGCAGTTCGTAATTTGTTAAAGTCATTTATTAATAAACCCTATCTAAAATGTTGATATTTAGTAAAGTATCCCGACGACTGCACCGGTCATACAGGTCGTCATCACTCCGGCCAGAATCGACTTCATCCCCAAGGAGACTATCTCATCCCGACGCTCCGGGGCCATTGTTCCAAGACCGCCAATCATAATACCAAGACTCCCAAAGTTGGCAAATCCGCACAAGGCGTAAACCATGATCAAACGGCTGCGCTCGCCAAGCTGTTCAACCGGTGTTGCTGCCAGCTGCAGATAGGCGACGAATTCGTTGAGGATAGTTTTGGTTCCGAGCAACCCGCCGGCGACAAAAGCCTCACTCCAGGGCACTCCGAGCAACCAGACAAGCGGAGCCGCCAGCACCCCCAAACTCCGCTGAAGAGTTAACGATTCTCCACCCACATTAGGCAACAGCCCAAGCAGTTGATTACAAATGCTGACCAGGGCGATCAAGACTACCAGCATAGCCACGATATTCAGCAACAACTTGATGCCATCAATAGTTCCCCGGGTGATGGCATCCATAGCTCCGCTGGCGTTGCTCTCTTCAAGCACCCGCCCTGCGGTGATCTCGCCACTGTGCGGTACCATCAGGCCGGCAACGACAATTGCAGCGGGAGCACTGATAATCGAGGCCGTCAGGATATGCCCCAAAGCATTTGGCAAGGTTTCTCGCAAAATACTGGCGTAAAGTACCAGTACCGTGCCAGCTATGGTACTCATGCCGCAAACCATCAGGGTAAAAAGTTCCCCCCGCGACATCTTCTGCAGATAAGGGCGGACCAGAAGAGGAGCCTCAACCATGCCGACAAACACGTTGGCCGCCGCTGCGATCCCGACGGCACCTCCAACCTGCAGGCTCTTTTCCAGCAGCTGCGAGGCCACTTTGACCAGCAGAGGCAATACCCGCCAATAAAACAGCAGCGCCGAAACAGCACTGATCACCAGCACGATCGGTAAAGCACGAAATGCCAGCACGAAAGATGCCCCGGGCACAGTCTCGGCAAAGGGCAAATTGGCCCCGCCGAGGTAGCCGAAAACCACAGCGGTCCCAGCTGCGGTTGCTTTCTCCAGGGCCAAAGTCAAACGATTTAGCAGCAAAAAAAAATCTTTAACTAGAGGCAATTTCAACAACAGGACAGCAAGAAGAAACTGCAAACCGACACCCACCGAAACCAGACGCCAATTGATTTTACTGCGCTGCTCACTCAGTAACCAAGCCAATGTCAGCAAAATAATTATGCCGAACAAACCCCTGAAATCCATGCGCTCCTCGTGACAAAAAAATATAAACCATCGATTTTCAGCCTGCTTACTTTACGCAGATCATTCCCGACTGTCCAGATCGAAGAATTGAAACGCACGGGGAAAACAACAAATGAAGTTCCCACAATCTCGCTTTTTTGTTAGAGTATTTTATTCAACAAACAGAAATCGAGGTGTAACGTGGATCTTCCAGAGTATCAAACTAAATCCAATACCTTACAACGCCGTTTAGGTGACTTCCTGATTGCGGAAGGCAAGCTTTCGCTCGATCAGCTTGATGAAGCGATCGAGTATCAATGTATCTATGGTGGCAAACTAGGAACCAGCCTGATAGAGCTCGGTCTGATCAGCGAGGAATATCTAGCCCAGGTGCTCAGTCAACAATTGAAATTGCACTATATCAAACCGGAACTGTTGATGAATGTGCCGAATTCCATTCTTAACCTGGTCCCGAAAAAATTGGCAATTAAATATCGAGTGGTTCCCTACCACAAGGAAAAGGGCAAGTTATTCCTGGCAATGAACGACACATCCAACCTTGCCGACATTGATGAACTCTCTTTTCAGCTCGGTCACATCATTATCCCGATAGCTGTTCCCGAAGTCCGTTTGATGCTGGCGCTGAAAAAGCATTACGGCATGGATTTGACGCCACGCTACGAAAGCCTTGACGCACAGATCAGATATCGGTCCATTGCGGCGGAAAAAATCGCAAAAAAACAGCCCGTATCAGAACCCGTATCAGAACCCGTATCAGAACCCGTATCAGAACCCGTATCAGAACCCGTATCAGAACCCGTATCAGAACCTACAGCAGAATCCACAACCCCTCCGGAAGGTGAAGCGTGGCCACTGCTTGGAGCTGAAGACTATACAGGAGAAGAAGCGACTGACGATGCATATATCGATTATGGCACCTCGCCAAAAGAACTATCCCAAACCAGCCTTAGTCAGCAACTGGTTGCAGCAAGTGACCGTGATGAAATAGCCAAATCGATAATCTCTTACCTAGGCAAGGAATTCTCTGCAAGCGGGCTGCTGATGGTTCGCTCAACCACCGTATCGGGGTGGCTGGCAAGCTGCGCAGGTGTCGAACCGAGAGGCTTCGACCAGTTCAGCATTCCATCACATGAACATTCGGTGTTCAGCCTGGTGATGAAAAGCAAATCTCATTACCTAGGCGCTGTCGCTGACACACCACAGAACTGCGAACTGCTCGATTTCTTCCAGAGCAAACCGCCGCAGACAGCATTGGTTTTGCCGTTGCTGGTCAGAGACAGACTAGTCAGTATTCTCTATGTGCAGGACAGCCTACAGGTTCTCGAGCATCGATTTGCCGAATTGCACAATCTGGCTCGGAAAGCAGAAATGGCATTAACTCTGCTGATCCTGAAAAATAAAATTCTCACAACCTAAACGCGAATGGACAGACATTACTCGCAACCAGATGAAGAGCTGACCAGACAACTCACTGAAGCCCTGACCGCTGGCAGTGAAGCTCTGTTTCAGCACCTTATCAACCCCAACCCTGACGTTGTTGCTGCCTGCCTGAAAAATCGCCGACTGAGCGATGATCACCTGTTGGCACTTTTAAAGCGACGCGATCTGACTGAAGAACTGATCGAGCGAATCTATCGTCGTTGCAGCGAATCGCTGAGTCACAAATTGGTTTTGGCACTGGTCAAGAACCCCGCCACTCCCGGACCGATTGTCAGGAAAATGCTGCCGCAATTGCACCTGTTCGAACTGGTCGATGTCTGCTTCATGCCTGGCTCAACTCCCGACCAGCGGCTGGCGGCTGAACGGACCATCATTCAACGCCTGCCGACAACTCCACTCGGCAATAAAATGACCCTCGCCCGTCGGGCAACGACCAATGTTGTTGCCGAATTGCTGAAAGAGGGGCAGCCAGCTCTTTTAGAGGTCTGCCTCAACAGTCCGCGCCTTCAGGAAGCTGCCATCTTTCAATTCCTCAATGGGCCACAGGCGTCAGCAGAGACCATTTCGCTGATTGCCCGGCACAGTCGCTGGTGTCAGCGTCCCAACCTGCGCATGGCAATCCTGAAAAACTCCCGCACGCCCGCTCTCTGGTTTACGCTCTGGCTACCCAAAATACCGTTACCGGTTATCAGACAATTACGTTTCAGCCAGAGGACAAACCCCAAGCAGAAACGTTTAATTTCTGAAGAATTGCTGCGAAGAGGAGCAAACAGATAAAATCGAGTAAGAAATCTATCTTTTTTATAAAATGTCAGTTATTATTAGATTTCTACAATCTCTCACGCAGGATCCGAAATGACTCAACCTGATACGAATAAGAACATACGTCAACTTATCGAAGAACAGATCAACCTGCCTTCCCCACCGGCGATTGCGGTGAAGATACTTAACACCGTTCAGCAGGAAGAATCATCGATCAAAGAATTATCACGGATCATTACTGCCGACCCCGCCTTGACCGGCAAAATGCTGCAGGTTGCCAATTCTGGTTTCTATTCACTCCCGAACGAAGTCACCAGCGTCGACCGGGCGCTCTCCGTTCTCGGCACCAATGTCATCAAAAACATCGCACTGTCATTTGTCATCGCTGCCGACCTGCGCGGCGACAAGAAATCCTCTTTTGATTTCGATTATTTCTGGCGCCGGTCCGTGACCTCGGCAGTCGCTGCAGAGCTGCTGACAACCATCCTGGGAGTAAAAAACGAAGATATTTTTGTCACCGGGCTCCTACATGACATCGGGGTACTGATCATGTATTTGAGCAAAGGCGACGAATACGCCGCCCTGCTGCAGGAACGCAGAAATACAGGTGTCCCGTTAATGGAACTGGAACAGCATAAATTCGGCTTCGACCATCAGCAGCTCGGCTTCACCCTGGTTTCCGACTGGGGCCTGCCGGAAACAATCACTATGCCGATACTCAATCACCACACCACAACCAGTGCCAGCGAAGAGCATCGCCGTACAACAGAAATTCTCTGGATAGCCGACCTGCTTTCGGCTATCTACAGCGAGGCTGAAACTGCCGGAAAGGTTCGTCAACTCCAGGAAGAGATGATCGGTCTTTTTAACCTCGACGCGGAGGAGGTTCGCGATCTGCTCGATGATGTTGCGCATAAAAGCATCGACATCCTGAAAACCTTCGAACTCGATCCGGGGGACCTCAAGCCTTATTCACAGATGCTCCAGGAAGCGAACGCCGAACTCGGCAAGCTCAACCTGTCTTACGAACATCTGGTGATGGAACTGAAAGAGGCGAAGGAAAAAGCGGAACGCCTCGCTAATGAACTGCGTGATGCCAATACCCGCCTCAAAGAACTGGTTTCACGAGATGGACTGACCGGACTCTACAATCACCGCTACTTCCAGGAAATTTTCAGCAAAGAAATTGCGCGGGCCCTGCGCTATCAGTCCTCTGTTTCCTTGCTCATGTTCGACATCGACTTCTTCAAAAAGGTCAATGATACCTACGGACACCCAACCGGAGATCTGGTGCTGATAAATATAGCCCGGGTCGTTGAAGGAGCGGTACGCCCAAGTGATATCGTTGCCCGTTATGGTGGCGAGGAATTCGCCGTCATTCTGCCGGAAACGAATGAGTCCGGCATGAAGGTCTTTGCCGAGCGCCTGAGAAGAAGTGTGGAAGGAATCGCCACTATCGCTGATGCGAAACAGATCAACGTCACAATCAGCGTCGGTGGTTGTACCTTCACTCCAGAATCACCACACATCGACAAGCAGATGTTGATCGAAGCCGCCGACCGAGGACTCTACACGTCTAAACACAACGGCAGAAATCGGGTGACGATTGTTGATCCACTGGCCGCCAAAACCGATTAACTGGCATTCTCGGTAAATCAAGGTTTCTGCAAAGGATGCCGCTCTTTCTTCCAGCGCTGCATGTGCCCCGAAATATATTCTATCCTGTCGATCCCGACCAGTTTCAGCAGTCCTCCCGCCAGCCAGGCTCGCGGACCATGCTCACAACAGAGTACTATCGCTTGGTGGTTGCCAGTAAACATCGATTTGTGAGCTACAACTTTCCAAAACGGAATATTCACGGCACCTTCGATATGCCCGGAGCGATATTCTAAGGCACTTCTGACATCAACAATCAACAGATTTTTTCTTTGCTGCAACATCCGCTGTACGGTAGCAGGTTCCATAACCAAAACTCAGAACGAGGAGTTAGGCTGCTGCAGAAATTTGATCTCTTCAGCAGTCGATTCACGACCCAGAACCTGGTTACGGTGCGGAAAACGGCCAAACCGCTCAATAATCAACTGATGACGAATGGCATAATCGAGAAAGCCGTCAAACGCTGCTTGCTGTTGTTCAGGCACCTCCCTCTTGAGCTGCGCAAACAATTCGACCGAGCGATTCTGGTGTGCCAACTCCTCACTATGTTCCAGCGGCAAGTAGAGGAAGACCCGTTCAATCGGCCGCAGCAGTCGATCGTAACCAAGTTTCAGCGCCTCCAACGCCAATTTCAGAGCCACAGGATCGCTGGCAAAAGCACGGGCCTCGCCACGATAGATATTGCGGGTAAACTGATCGAGCAACAGGATTGTTGCCAAAGATCTTTTTGGCGCCGGCTCCTCTCCCTCAAGCACCCCCTCCCGGTTTGCCTTGCCAACTAAATCGCCGAACCTTCCTTTAATCTCTCGGTCAAGCTGATGGTCTTTCCCGAACCAGAGCTTGCCATAGTTGTTTAACACTTGCAGATCATCATCATTATCACCGAACCAGTAATGCAAAATCTCATCAACGGCCGCCATTGCTACCTCCTCGTTTATATGGTCAGTCTAGCAGGATCTATTTATCTGCAGATAGTGCAACTCTTTTTCTACATTCACTGGATACTCTGTGAACCACGTGCTAACTTATATGAGAAATTACACAGATTTGAAGAATGTTGCATTATGCTGACGACTTACGAAGAAAAATACCGACTGCAATTCACCGATAATGCCGCTTGCCTGCTCATATCAGGCGACTGGCGTTTTAGTGACGGCATTCCTGCAGTTGAACCACTGGCAGAAAAGCTCTTCGCGACCACGGACTGTCAAAGCTTACAGTTCGATAGTTCACAGCTCGGCAAGTGGGATAGCGGTCTGATGATATTTTTAGTCGGCCTGCTCGACAAGTGTCAGCAATTGCAGATCAGGGTCGACAACAGCGGCCTCCCCGCCGGCGTGCAAAAGCTGTTAACTCTTGCCTCGACTGTTCCCGAACGCAAAGGTGCTCGGAGACAGTTTCTCGGCCAGCCCGTCTTAAACAGAATCGGCAATGTCACAATTGAAATGCACCGCAACTGGTCTGACCTGCTCGGCTTTCTTGGCGAAACCTTTTACGCCGTCGTCAACCTATTTAGAGGCAAGGCGCGTTTTCGCCCCTCTGATCTCTTTTACCAGATCGAAGGGGCTGGCCCTTCGGCGCTGCCAATAATTACCTTGATCAGTGCGCTGGTTGGTTTGATTCTGGCTTTTGTCGGGGCGGTACAACTGCGCCTTTTCGGAGCACAGATATTTATTGCCGACCTGGTCGGACTCGGCATGGCCCGAGAGATGGGGGCCATGATGGCGGCGATCATCATGGCCGGTCGAACCGGTGCCGCCTACGCGGCCCAAATTGGTACAATGCAGGTCAATGAAGAGATAGACGCGTTAAAAACCATGGGCATCTCACCGATTGAGTTCCTGGTGTTGCCCCGTTTACTGGCACTCAGCCTCATGATGCCGCTGCTTTGTGTTTACGCTGATTTCATGGGCATTCTTGGCGGCGCCGTCGTCAGTGCCCTGATGCTCGATATTTCTTTTTTCGAGTATTACCAGCAAATTCAATCAGCAGTCCCAATTAAACATTTTATTATCGGTATCATCAAAGCCACAATCTTCGGGGTTTTGGTGGCAACCTCCGGATGCTTCCGCGGCATGCAGTGTGGGCGAAGCGCGGCAGCGGTCGGATTCGCCGCCACCAATGCTGTGGTGACTTCGATTGTCCTGATTGTTGTTGCGGATGCGGCGGTCACCGTCATTTGCCAAATTCTGGGGTACTGAAGATGCCAGCGACTTGCCACCTTGATATCCGCAACCTGACCATGGCCTACGGCGAAACGGTCATACAAGAAAAGATTACCTTTACTGTCCAGCATGGTGAAATTTTCGTTATCATGGGAGGAAGCGGATGCGGGAAAAGCACCCTGCTACGCCACCTGGTCGGCCTCATGCAGCCCTACGCGGGACAGATACATATCAACGGAGTAAACCTCTGGGAGACATCGTTTGCGGAACGCAACCAGATCATCAGTCACAGCGGCGTCCTCTACCAGAGCGGGGCCCTCTGGAGTTCAATGACCTTAGCGGAGAATCTGGAAGTGCCGCTGAAAGAATACACCGACCTTACGACGAAACAGATCAGTGAGGTCATCTCCTACAAGCTTTCGCTGGTCGGTCTGGCAGGCTTTGAAGATTATTATCCGTCCGAAATCAGTGGTGGCATGCAAAAACGGGCGGGCTTGGCACGGGCAATGGCACTCGACCCGGATATTCTTTTTTTTGACGAGCCTTCTGCGGGTCTGGATCCGATCAGTTCACGCCTCCTGGATGATCTGATACTGCAATTGCGCGAGAGTCTCGGAGCAACAATAGTTATCGTTTCACATGAACTGGCGAGTATCTTTGCCGTTGGAGACAACTCCATTTTCCTGGACCCGGACAGCAAAACAGCCATCGCCAGCGGTGCCCCCAAAGAGTTACTCAAAAATTCGGCAGATCCGCGGGTACAAAAATTTCTGACCAGGACAACTTAACCGTCTTTTTATGGATATGTAATGAGGCTTCTATGTACCGTCGCAAAAGAATAGATCCACGGGTCATCGGCAGTTTTGTCGTCGGTGCCATACTGCTCAGTGTCGCTGGACTGATTTTCTACGGCCCCGGCGGCCTACTTTCTGAAACGAAGCTTTATGTGCTGCATTTTGACAGTTCGGTTAAAGGCCTCACAGTCGGCTCTCCGGTTCGTTTCCGTGGCGTTAAAATCGGTCAGGTCAAGGATATCAATGTCCGGGTGCGTCCGTCAGATTTTGAGTTTCACATTCCGGTGGTTATTGAGATCGAGCCATCGCGGATCGAGGCAGAAGGCTCGGATCAAGGGATTTTTGAGGCGCTCAAATCAACGGTCAAAGGCGGCAACCCGATAGATCGGTTGGTGGAAAAAGGGCTACGGGCGCAGTTGCAAATAGACAGCCTGGTCACTGGGCGACTGTACGTAAACTTTGACATGTACCCCGACGAGCCAACTTATCTGGCCGACTATCCATCGCAGCACCCGGCCCTGCCGACCATCAGCTCAGGTCTCAGCGAACTGACGAAAACCTTCGAAGATCTGCCGCTGCGGGAATTGGCGAACAAAATGATCCGCTCTGCAGACGGCTTCGAAAAGCTGATCACCTCCCCGAGCCTGCATAACGGTTTGGCCAAATTTGACGAAACCGCCACACAGTTGAACGCGTTGTTAAAAACCATGAACGAGCAACTTACTCCGCTTTCTGCACAGCTGCAGGCAACCTTATTGACAACACAAAAGACCCTCGATCACTTCGACACCAAGCTTGATCCGCTCAACGACACTTTGACCAAGACACTTTCAGCCTTCACTACGGCAGCAGAACAAACTGAAGAAACCATGAAGAGACTACAGAAGATAACTGCCAACGATTCGAAGCTGCAACAACAGCTTTCCCTGACGCTTCAGGAACTGAACCGGGCATCCCGATCAGTCCGTTACCTGTCTTCAGAAATTGAGCGCGATCCACAGATTCTTTTGCGTGGCCGTAACTCCGGAGGTCAACAATGATTCGCTATCTCCCCCTGCTCTTTCTTCTGTGTTGTACCTCTTGCATCCAGCTCGGCGGCGAACCACAAACGATCCGCTATTATTTGCTGGAGCCGCTTGCCAGCGTAGAGTCCCCCCTGACAACGCAACAGATACAGCTGGACCTTGGGCCGATCGAATTCCCGACCTACCTCGATCGCCCGCAGCTCGTCACTCGCGATAACAACAATGCCATCGTCATTGCAGATCATGATCGCTGGGCAGAGCCGTTGCCGGAGAACCTGCCCCGGAGCTTGCGGGAAAATTTTTATAATTTGATCGGTGATGTGCGGATCAATGCGGTCCCCTGGGACAATGGAGCAGATTCATCTTTTGCAATCCGGATGATAATAAACAGTTTTGACGGTATTCTCGGTCAACAGACCGACGTCGATATTCGTTGGTCGCTGCATTCGGCGATCGATGACAAGGAAATTTTACGCCAGCATTTTATCGCCCAATTGCCAATCGGCAACAGTTACCAGGAACTCGTTATTGGCCTGAACCAAGCCCTCGCCAACCTAAGTACAGAGATAGCAACAGCCCTTTGCAATCAAATTAAATAACTGAAAAAGGGAGCTGCGATTGCAGTTCCCTTTTTTGTTCTCTCGCATTATTATTTTGCTTACCCGAGGATAAACGCCTCACCCTGTTTGATCAACTCGGCCAAGGTTGCACTATCTCCCGCTTCCCCATAGAGGCGGACCACCGGTTCAGTCCCCGACTTGCGGAACAGCATCCAACTGCCATCCTCAAACAGAAACTTGTTGCCATCGATGCGGATGATTTCCGTAATCTTGCGCCCACCAATCTGCTGGGGCGGATTCTGCAGTTTCTCAGGCAACGCTTCTTCCAGTTCAGGAGAAAGGCGGATATTGATCCGGCGCGTGTAAATCTCCCCCACCCGGCGGTAGAGGTCAGCCAACAATTCACGCAGGCTGCATTTTTCCACGGCCGCCATCTCCGCGACCAGCAGGCAGGCGAGAATCCCATCCTTTTCCGGGACATGCCCACAGATACTCAAACCAGCACTCTCTTCCCCGCCGATCAGAATCTTATCTTCGCTGATATATTCACCGATATATTTAAAGCCGACCGGCGTTTCAAGAATTTCCACGCCGTGGTGTTTGGCCACGGCATCGATCAGGTGGGAAGTCGCAACGCTGCGGGCGGCATTGCCCTTCATCCCCTTGCGACGGATCATATAATCGAACAGCAGCGCCAGAATATAGTTCGGTTCGATATAGCTGCCGTCGGCATCGACAATGCCGAAACGGTCAGCATCACCATCAGTGGCAATCCCCAGTGCGATCGAGGCATCCCCCTTAACCAGTTCGATAAAGTCCGGGATATGCGCCTCTGCCGGTTCCGGTGGTTCACCGCCGAAATAAGGATCGAGATGATCGTTAATCTTTACGATCTGTACGCCGGCCTGTTCAAGAATGGTATCGAGATAATCGCGCCCGGAACCATACAGCGGGTTGACCGCGATCTTCATCCCCGATGCCGCTATGGCAGGAAAATCGACCAATTTGTGCAAGGTCTCAAAATAAGCCGCGCGCGGATCGATTTCCTCAAAAAGCCCCTGCTCGGCCGCCCTGTGCAGCGAGACATCCTTATAGACGATTTCGCCGAGCATCTGATTGGCGCGCTTTTCGATATCTCCTGTGGTTTCCGGTAATGCCGGACCACCCCAGGCCGGTGAAAACTTGATACCGTTATAATTGTAGGGGTTATGACTGGCAGTAAAATTGATCGCCCCGGCCGCCTTACGCCTGAGCAGCTCGTGGGAAATCACCGGGGTCGGGGTGTCGCGGTTGCACAAATAACTCTTGATTCCAGCACCTGCCAGCACCCGGGCCGTTTCCTTGGCAAAATCAGCGCCCATGAATCTGGCATCATAGCCGATCACCAAGCCTTTATCAGCCAACCCTTCGGCGTGCAGATGATCAGCAATCGCCTGGGTGACGACTCGCACATTGTCCAGGGTAAAATCCTCGCAGAAAATCCCCCGCCAGCCTGAAGTCCCGAACTTGATTTGAGACATGCAAAACCCTCCTTAAAGGTTTAATAGTTTAAGCAGTTATTGAAACTAAAATATATCACAGAGATTTGTATTGCGGCGGAAAACGCGAAGCAAAACCGTCAATCTTCTTCTATTTCCGGGGCCTGGTAATTTTCGCTGCCTGCAACGTAGGGGCAATCTTCCGGAAGAATCCCAGAGGCCACCAGTTCAGGCGTCAATCGAGCGCAATCTGGATGCAGCTCTGAACGCTGTTGGTAAATTCGGCACTGATTTAATTCGGTATCGAGATGTGGACAGGGTTTAGTGGTATAAAATATTTGCCCTCGGTAGTCGAGCTTTTCGTAGCAACAACGTCCGCAACACCTGCAAATTTCTTCCCATTTTTTAGAGCCGGGCTCAACTTGTTTTATTTGCCTCTCCATTTGCACAGACTAGCCCTTCTTCCGTAGCAAGGTCAATCAACAGAAACAATTAAAAAGCAAAGAAAAAGCGTTGACTCAAGAAGTAAATTTCGCTATTAGTAGGCGTTCTGAACCTGAACCAAAGCATAAAGCTAGGAGGAATAGAAACATGCAGTGCCAAACCGTTCTCGCTGGTACCGAGTGTACTTTTTGGAAAAAAGCTGGCTGCAGTGCCGATACCGGCAGCTGCCAAGTTGTGGTTGAACAATGTCAGGGTTGTGAGCGGATCGTCAAAGGCTCAATCGGTGAGGTCTGTACCTCTTACCCGAACCCTGGTGTCAAGTGGGCTTCCGGGCTGTGCAACTTTGCTACCCATAAAAAAGTCGACCTAACGGTAGCAGACGTTCGTGTCAACCCGCTGAAAGCAGCAAAACGGGCCGCAGCAGGTCGCAAGTAAACAGGTTGCCACAAAAACAACTAAAAAGGCCGTCGTTTAACCGACGGCCTTTTTAGTTCAACTCTGATTCATCTCCCGCATCGCCTCCCGCTGAGACAAACTACCGATAACCGCAATCAGATCATCAGCCTGAAAAACAAAATCGGCAGATGGATTCGAAGTAAACTGTCCATCACGCAACACGCCGACGATAGAGACTCCAATAGTCTGCCTAATTTCAAGCTCACGCAAGCTGCGGCCAATCAGCAAACTTTCTTGCTCCAACCGCTCCCATGACAGTTCCAGTAATTCGCGGGCATTCTTCAACAGCCTGAGTTCATGGTGCCCTTTCTGGCTCTGTACTTCGGGATGATAGTGATCAAGCCGCACCGCATCGGTATAGCGCTGAATAATCGGGATCGGGATGTTCAGGTTCAGCAGCGCCTGCCGAGCAATTTCAAGCCCTGCCTCCAGCTCCGGCATGATGACCATATAAACGCCATCCTTATAAAGGGCAGCCATCTGCTCGACCCCTTCGGCCCGGACAACAATTTTAAGATCGGGGTGATGTCGGTTCACGTAACAGACAATTGTCTCTGTTACCGTGATATGTGGAATGGTAATCAGCAGCTGCTGTGCTTCGTGGAGGTTAGCAACTTCTAGAATATGCTCCTGACTGGCGTCGCCATATATCGCCGGATAGCCACATGTCTTGCAAGTATCGATCAATCGATGACTCATTTCAATAATAACAAACGGCACTTCTAGCTGCTGCAAAACCTTAGCGATATGCTGACCGACCCGACCGCCACCGGCGATGACGATATGACCATGCAATCCTTCCTGCGGCAGGTTGACCGTTTCCAGAGTATCGGTTTTCAACAAACGCCGCTTTAAACCGTAGAGCGGAGCTGTCCTCCCTGAAGCCAACGGAGTAATCAACATACTAATGATGGTTGCCGAGAGAATATAGGAATGTTGTTCAGCGTCGAGAAACCCGCCAGCATAGCCTACCTGACCTAACACAAAAGAAAATTCACCGATTTGAAACATCCCCAGACCGACAGCCAGCGGGACAACATTGGCATAACCAAAACCACGAACTATCCCCGCCATCATTAGGCCTTTGCCAAGAGCGATCAATAAAACGAGCTGCAACACACCACCGATGTTGTCGATCAGAAATTGCGGCTCCAGCAACATCCCCACGGAGGTAAAAAAGAGCAGACCGAACAGGTCGCGCAACGGAATAATATCGCTCAAAGCCTGATGACCGTAGTCCGATTCGCTGAGCACCATACCGGCAACAAAGGCGCCGAACGCAAATGAAAGTCCAACCAGGTAGGTGGCGTAACCGATGCCGAGACCGATGGCGGTGATGGTCAAAAGGAACAGCTCTCGTGAATTCCAGCGGGCCACAATTGCCAGTAACCAGGGCAGCAACCGGGTGCCGATGAAAAACATCATCAACAGGAAAACCACTGATTTGACCGCAGCGACCCCTAAAATCGGCAAACCGCTGGCCGGATCGGAAAGCTGTGGCAGCATGATCATCAACGGCACGACCGCCAAATCCTGAACGATCAGGATACCGATCATCACCCGGCTTGACAGGGTCCCCATCATGCCCTGGTTCATAAGGGTTTTCAGGATCACCATGGTGCTTGAGAGCGAAGCAATCCCGCCCAACCACATCGAAGGAACTGTTTCCCAACCGAGCCAACGCCCAACCAGAAATCCGTAACCGATGGTCAGTAGAATCTGAATCGGACCGCCGATCAGGGCAACATATTTAACCGGCTTCAGCTCTTTAAGGGAAAACTCGAGTCCCAGCGCAAATAACAACAGCGCGACGCCAATTTCAGCCAGCTTCTCGATTTCGTGGACATCCGAGACGGTAACTCCCCCGGTAAAGGGGCCGATAATAACGCCGGCCAGGATATAACCGAGTATCAGCGGCTGGCGAAATTTCTGTGCGATCAACCCACCCAACAGTGCAGCAACAACAATTATGACAATATCTGCAGCAATTCCCATAGCACCCAACTAACCGAATAATAACCAAAGCAACGGCACCAGCAGCGCCGTCGCCAAACCATTCAAACCGATCGCCAATCCGGCAACCGCTCCGGAAAAACGATCTTCACCGAGCAGCCTTGCGGTCCCGATACCGTGAGAAGCTGTCCCGACCGCCAGCCCCATCGCTGCCTTGGAACGGACCCCGATCAGACGGCAGAATTCAGGACCGCAGATCGCCCCGAGACAGCCAGTCAACACAACCAAAGCAGCGGTCAGCGGCACGATACCGCCGATTTTCTCGGTAATCCCGATGGCAATCGGCGTAGTCACCGACTTTGGGACTAACGACAGCACCACTTCGTGACTCCCACCGAGCAGCCAGGTAATTCCTGCCGCCGAAACGATTGAAGAGAGCGCCCCGGCGACAATACCAACCAAGATCGGCAATTTACGCTTGAGAATTTCCTGGCGCCGTTGATACAAGGGAACCGCCAGAGCGACCACCGAAGGCCCGAGCAGAAAGAGAATCATCCGGCCACCGTTATTGTAATCCTGATAGGGGATATGGCAGAGTTTCAGCAACAGGATGATGCTGAGAATAGAAACTGCGACCGGGTTTAAGAGGATAAAACGAGTTCGCCGGTACAGAAGTTCCGCCAGACGGTAAACCAGCAAAGTCAGGGTGATGCCGAATAAGGGTGAAGCCAGAAGTTCCTTCACGATTGTGACTCCTCATGTTTATCGAGGAGCTTTTCGCACCAGCCGGTCACCGCCAACACCACAAAAGTACTGATCACGGTTCCCGCAACAATCGGCAACCACTCTCGGCCGATCAACTCAAAATAGAGCATCACTCCGACGCCGGCCGGGACGAAAAACATCGCCATGTACGATAACAGCAGATCGGCCGCGTCCTGCAGCCATCCCAGCTTGACCCACCCGGCCGACAGGGCCAGCAACATCAAAGCCATGCCGATAACATTGCCCGGAATCGGCATGGCGAAAAGACGAGAGAGTCCCTCACCGACAAATTGAAATAACAGTAGCAGGACCATCCCCTGCAGCATGACAAGCCTCCCGGCAACAGATTGTTCTATTTCAAGCCTTCGATAACGGCATTCACTTCATCGCGAATCAGCTTCGCATCAGGACTTTTTTCCAATTTCAAAAACTGTTGAAAATTTTCTACCGCCTCACGGGCACGGTCCAGATCCATGTAGATATAGCCGAGGGTCAGATAGCCAAGGGACAACCCTGCATCCAGCGCCAATGCCTTGCGACTCGATTCTTCCGCCCGCTCCAGTTCGCCGGCATCATAATAAAGATCGGCCAGATTCAAAAAAGACTGTGGTTCTTCAGGATCGAGATCAGCGGCTTTCAGGTAACAATCCATCGCTTCCTGATCCTTTTGTTCTGCAACACAGATATCACCAAGTGCGTTTAGCGCCAGCACCGATTCAGGATCGGCCCGCAAAGCATCACGACAGGTTTGCTCCGCAGTCGCGAGCTGATCGGCGTCCATCTCGAGCATAGCCTTGTTGATCCGGGCATCGATCTGCTGGGGATCCAGTTCGATGATCCGCACATAAGTCTGCAAAGCGGCGTCAAAACTATTCTCTTCCAGACTGATATCGGCTGACAGGTAAAGTAAATCCAGGTTATCCGATTCAACATTCAACCCGGCAGTGGTGCTTTTTTTTGCCTTGGAGAGCTGATTCTCTTCCAGCTGGGCTTCAGCCAGCAGCAGCCAGGCTGCGGCAGTCTGTTCCAGCTTGATCGCTTTTTGCAGCAGCTCAAGCGCCTTGCGGCTGTCATCCTCCTCAAGGGCGCGTTGTCCCTGATCGAGCAGATCTTCAAACGACATCAAATTTTCCTCCTAGAGATTTTTCCGGCGTACAACTTCCACGCGGAAGCCGTCCGGGTCGGTGACAAAATAGAACATCGGCTGTCCGGCACTCAAGCCTTTTAATGGCGTCACCGTCAGACCCATTTCAGTGTGTTTTTTATGTGATGCTTCAAGATCGGCCACCGCAACCGCCAGGTGAGAATAACCATCACCGATCAGGTACGGCTCCTGCTGGTCATAATTATAAGTCAGCTCCAGTTCGAACGGCAGCTCTGCCGAGGTCATGTAGCTCAAGGTGAAACGCCCTTCCGGGTAGTCTTTTTTCCGCGACACCTTGAAGCCGAAAGCCTTGCTGTAGAATTCTTCACTGGCATCAAGATCCATGACACGATAACAGATGTGAATCATCGGGTATTCCATAATAACCTCCCTGAAGATGAAGTGTGTACGATTGACAAGCATTAGCCGGCTCTTTATAGTGCCGACCATGAAAGCAATTTTTCTTGCCGATGCCCATCTGCGTCAGCCGCATGATCAAAATTACCAGCTCCTGCTCGAATTCCTCGATCAACAGCAGGACCTCGACGGGCTGTTTCTACTCGGCGACATCTTCGAGTTCCTGCTCGGTTACCGGCATGTAACTTTTTCCGCCTACATTCCCATCCTTGAGAAGCTGCGGCAATTATCAAACAACGGCACCAAACTCTATTTTGTCGAAGGAAATCACGATTTCAACCTCGGAACTTCCTTTACTACGACAATAAATTGCACCCTGATCACCAATCAACAATTGATAGACTGGGATGGCAAGAAATTGCTCCTGAGCCATGGAGACCTTCTCAATCCGAACAAAAACTATCAACGGCTGCGATCTTTCTGGCGCAGCGGCTTGATCCGCTTTTTAAGTCAAATCGTTCACCCCGACCTGGTTTGGTCCTTCGGCATCTGGTTGAGCGACAAAAGCAACAATAAACGTCACGGCCGTTGCAGGTGGGATCCATCCCACCTGATAGAGCCGCTTGCTGATTCGGAACTGGCTCAATCAGCGGATGCGATCATCTGTGGCCACTTCCATCAGCCCCTGAAGAAAGAGTATCAGGGTAAACAGATTATTGCTGTTGGAGACTGGATTGAACAGTTATCCTATGCGGAAATGATCGATGGACAGATTGAACTGAAAAACTATCCGGCTTGAGAGTTATCCTGTGGATCGAGCGATACAACTGAAGTCCGATCATCACGTTTCTGGCAATTGATCACCATATCCCGCAGCGTCAGCCCATCCAGGCCGTCCTCAACCAAAGCCTCTAACCTCTCACTGGTTTCAATCGCCTCCAGAGTCTGCGGATGCGGATAGAGGTGTAACGCCTCCTCTCCCTTATCACGCATGGTTTTCAGAATTTCCGCCAGCGGTAAATTCTCGGCAGCCCTGCCCAATTGATAACTGCGTCGTCCAAGCCGACTACAGAGTTCCGAAACATAACCGACCTCGATCAACAGGCGTAAAATACTCCGACAAAGCCGGACAGGGATAAAAAGTAATTTGGCCAGTTGCAGCTCGCTGAGAGCACTCTCGCCGGACGAAAAACGATCGGCGAGAGTCAGCAGCAGTACCAGCGAAACCTGTTCGTAGCAGTTGCGACTAACCTCTGAACCGCGCAGATCTCGGGCGCTGGTGCGCAGATTCTGCTTGGCGTAAGTCACCCCCAGGCCGAACAGGACGATCATCCAGGAAACATAAAGCCAGATCATAAAGATCGGCAACGCCGCCATCGTACCGTAGATCGCGTTGTATTTGGCGACCCCAACCTGAAAATTGACGTAGACCAACTGGGCCAGCTGCCAGAGAGTACCACCGAAAACGCCGCCGATAAAAGCGGCCCGCCACTCCACCTTGGTGTTCGACATGAAAACGTAAAGCACCGTGAACGCCAGCCACATAAAGACAAAGGGCGCCACCTTGAACAGCAGCAGAATCAGATTGCCGACCAGCTGCATTTCGATCAGTTTCTGTACCAGGTTATTACTCGCCAAACTTGAGGTCATCGAGATCGCTGAGATAATCAGCACTGGACCGACCAGAATTACAGACAGGTAATCGGAAAAACGCCGTATCAGCGGCCGAATTTCGCGTACCCCCCAAACGTGATTGAACGATTTTTCAACATTGGTCAGCAAAGAAATCACTGCGACCAGCAATAAAATCAGACCGACAGCCCCCATGCCGCCAACCTGGGTATTATTGATATAACCAAGGATCGCCTGCACCACCTGACCGTCACCGACATTGAGCTTTTCCATGATCAGCGGTTCAAGCAGGTTCTGGACGCCAAACGCCTTCAACAGGGCAAACGTCAGGGCCAGCAAGGGGACAATGGCGAGCATACTGTAGTATGTGAGAGCCGAAGCACGCAACAAGCTCTGGTTAATACCGAAGTCGCGGATAACCAGCACCGCGGTCTGCACTTGACGCAGTATGATTCGCTGCAGTGCTGTCAACTCGTTGGGATTCTGCTCCCAGAGCAAGTACTTGATTTTCTGCCGCAGAGTCCGCTGCGGCTGGTCAGCTTCGCTCATCGATCAACCCCTCAATTAAAACATCGGCAACTTAGTTCAATTCTACCTGCTTAACCGACAATCCGAAAGTTTGCAGCTCTTCAGCAAAGACTTCACTGTCACCGACCAGAACTATCTGCAACTGGTCTGGCAGCAGATATTTACGCGCCACCCTCTGCACGTCTGCAATCGTAACAGCGGCAACCTTCTGGCGATAGGTTTCGAGATAATCATCCGGGTAATCGAAATAATCGAGGCGCAGTTTCCGGCTGACAATTGAATGGGTATCGTTAAAAGCAAATACGAATGAATTGATCAGGCTCTGCTTCGCCAGTTCCAACTCTGCAGCCGA
The DNA here is from genome assembly GCA_945787295.1 of uncultured Desulfuromonadales bacterium. The sequence continues at coordinate 85,831 of CALZHQ010000002.1, read as the reverse complement.
AACCGGTTCGTCTCTAATCTGTTGAATCTGCTGCTGCATCAACTCGACCACCTCGGCAGTCGAACCACTCTTGGTTTCACTGCTTGCAATAAAAAGCTCTGGCAAACGCCGGCCAGCCTGAAAATAGGAATAGACCGAATAGGCGAGGCCTCGGTTGGAGCGGATTTCGCGCATCATCCGCGAATTGAAGCCTCCACCGCCGAGGATGTAGTTGGCCACCCGTAGGGCGAACAGATCAGGATTGTCCTTGTTGATGCCAAGATGACCTAACATGATACTGGTCTGTGGAACGTCCTTGTCCGCAAGCAGAATCTGCCCACCAGGAGCAGCCGGCAACGGAGGTAAGGCTTCCGATTCTCTTGCAACCGGCTGCCAGTCGGCAAAATTCCGATCCAGCAACGTCAGCAATTGTTGCTTATCCACCGCACCAGATACGGCAATCAGGATATTGTCCGGCTGCAGGTAACGCTGCTGCAATGCCACAAGATCGGTTCGTTGTAAAGAATTCACCTCTGCGGTTTTCGGGTATCTGCCGAAAGGATGCTGTTGGTAGACGGCCTCAGCGAGAAGGCGAGACGCAACAGATCCGGGATCGTCATTTTTCCTCCTGATCGATTCGAGTAACTGCTTGCGCGCTAATTCCAACCGACCATGGTCAAACTTTGGTCGCCGTAACAGGTCGGCTAGAATCTCAATTCCGCGCTTTAGATCCTGCTGATGTAACGACAAATCGATGGAATAATTATAGGCTGAGCTCGACACCGAAAGCTGCGCCGCCATTGCTTCCAATTCAGCTTCAAACTCAAGCGCCGACAGCTCTCCTGCACCACCGGTTTCCAGTCCTGTGGCAAAAAGCTGCGATAAACCGGTTTTATTCAATGGATCGAAGATACTGCCTCCGCCGATCAGCAAAGTCATCTCCACCAGCGGCAGTTCATGATCCTCTTTTATAAAGAGTTTCATACCGTTTGTCAGCTGCTGCTTCTCGACTTCGGGAAAGGCCAGTTTCAATTCAGGGAAGCTGAGTTGATCCGGCCGGACCTGAGGTTGGCTGGCGGGCTGAACACAAGCAGTCAGCAACAAAAAATACAGAAGAAAAACACCCATTCTTATCATTCAAGGCCCTCCCGGCCGATACTGACCACTGTGCGGTTTGCCGGGGTCAGATAGGTCTTGGCAACCTTCATTACCTCTTCGGCCGTAATCGTATTCAGTTGTTCTTCATAATCGACCAGGTATTCCCAACCACCAAGAATTTCATAAGACGAGAGCATCCGTGCCAGGCCACTGTTCCCTTTCAGTCCCCGCAAAATTGAGGTCAGAATCTGCCTTCTGGCCTTTTCCAGTTCCTGCTGGCTGATCTGCTCAGTCTGCAACCGTTCCAGTTCGCTGTAGACCGCATCCTCAACTTCGGTGCAGGTACAGGATTGCCGAGGGGTCAGGGAAAGGGTCATCAGGTTGTTGAATCGTGACCCGGGCGCCCCAAAAACTGAGACCTCTGTAACCAGCTGTTTATCGACTACCAAGGATTGATACAGCCGCGAAGTGCGTCCTTCACCCAGTACCTGCATCAGAATGTCGAAGGCATAATCGTCCCGATGCGGCATGGTCGGTTTATGATAAGCGATCATCAGTTGCGGTTCCGCATCAAACATCACCTGGGCCCGGCGCTCGCCTTTCTGCTCAGGTTCACGCTCAACGACTGGCGGCAGCGGCACCCCCGGCTCGAGAGACCCAAAATAACGTGTGACCAGGTCGAGGGCCGCCGCGCTTTCAAAGTCGCCAACCAGCGTGATCACCATATTGATCGGGGAATAATACTTGCGCAGGAATTCGCGGGTTTCGCTCAGTGTCAGGTTGTCGATATCGGAATCCCAGCCGATAATCGGATCACGATAAGGATGGATCTTGTAGGCCGTTGTCAACAAGGTTTCATAAAGTTTGCCGCCCGGGTTGCTTTCATAAGAGCGACGTCGTTCTTCGCGAACCACCTCCCGCTCAGTATAAAACTCACGCAATACGGCATTTTGCAAACGATCCGACTCGATTGCCGCCCAGAGTTCCAGTTTATTGGCCGGCAGGTTGATCAGATAGGTGGTCTGGTCCTTACTGGTAAAGGCATTGTAGCCAACTCCGCCATTTTCTGCATAAATCCTGGCAAACTCATCCTTAATGACCAATTCGCGGTGTATCTTCTGCAGGTCAGCCAAATCGGATTTTAACTGCTCCAGCGTCTGTGGATCGGTCCCCGGTCTATTTTTCAGCGTATCGATCCGATGACCCAATTGTTCAATTTGATCCAGCAGGACTTTTTCCGCCTGGTAGTCTTTGGTCCCCAGGGTTTTGGTCCCCTTGAACAACATGTGTTCGAGCAGATGGGCGACACCGCGCTGACGACTGTCTTCATCCACAGAGCCGACCCGGAAACTGATATAAGCGGCAACCGTGGGCGAAGCGTGCCGTTCGACCAGCAACAAGGTCAGACCGTTGTCGAGATGATGTTCCTGAACTTTTTCCGCCAAGGTCTGGGCAAACAAAGACCCGGGCAATATCAGCATAAGCACGAGAAGAATATGTATCGGAAACATGATAACCTCAGTATCAAATGGGTAAGGAATATTTGACCATTATAGTAACGCATTGACCGTGGAATAACTACAGGTCTGAATAAAAATCATCAGGCAGGCAAGAGGATCTTCTCGACGATCTGATCGATCGAATCAACCAGCTCGACCTTGATATCTTCCAGGTTGACATCCTCAAGTTCTGACAGGTGTTCTTTGTTGCGGGCCGGCAAAAGCACTGTTTTGACTCCAGCCCTGCGGGCAGCCAAAACCTTTTCCTTGACCCCGCCAATCGGTAGAATGCGCCCTGAGAGAGTCAGCTCGCCGGTCATGGCGATATCACGCCGCGCCGCGCGACCGGTCAGCAGGGAAATAATTGCCGTGGCGATGGTCACCCCGGCAGAAGGACCGTCTTTCGGAATCGCTCCGGAGGGCACGTGAATATGCAGATCATGCTTCTCAAAAAAATCAGCATCGATGCCAAACTCAACAGCCCGACCTCGCACATAAGTGAGCGCCGCCCGCGCCGATTCCTGCATCACATCACCCAGACTCCCGGTGAGGGTAAAATCCTTACGTCCCGGCATCTTTGCCGCTTCGATAAACAGAATATCGCCACCCGCCTCGGTCCAGGCCAGACCGGTTACCACACCGACCCGATCCTCCTCACTGGCGACATCTACGAAATAGGCGCAGGGGCCAAGCAGTTCCTCGACATCTGCCGCCGCTATCTTCTTGCGCGGCTCATCCCCTTGGGTAATCTCTTTGGCCACCTTGCGACAGATTGCGGCAATCTTGCGCTCAAAATTACGCACCCCCGCCTCGCGGGTGTAATCGTGGATGATTTTGCCGACCGAGGCTTCGCTGAAGATTAGTGGGAATTCGGCCAGACCGTTTTCTTCAATCTCTTTCGGGATCAGGTATTTATAGGCAATCTGCTTTTTGTCCTCGTCACTGTAACCGCTTAAACGGATGACTTCCATCCGGTCTTTTAACGCGTGCGGGATCGGATCGAGCAGATTGGCGGTGGTGATAAACATAACCTTCGACAAATCGAAAGGGACATCCAGATAGTGGTCCTTGAAGGAATTGTTCTGCTCAGGGTCGAGCACTTCCAGCAACGCGGAGGAAGGATCGCCGCGAAAATCAGAGCCGATCTTATCGACCTCATCAAGCATAAACACGGGATTATTCGATTCAGCGCGACAGAGTTCCTGAATCACCCGGCCCGGCATAGCACCGATATAGGTCCGCCGATGTCCGCGAATCTCCGCCTCATCCTTCATCCCGCCGAGGGAGAAGCGGATAAATTTTCGCCCCATCGCTCGAGCTATAGAGCGCCCCAGAGAGGTCTTGCCGACGCCTGGCGGTCCGACAAAACAGAGGATCGGTCCCTTGGTGGTGGCGCGCAGGGAACGAACCGCCAGATATTCAAGAATCCGCTGTTTGACCTCTTTGAGGTTGTAGTGATCTTCGTCGAGGACTTCCTCAGCTTTTTTGATGTCAAGATTGTCAGCAGTACCCTGTTGCCAGGGTGCGGTGCAGAGATAGTCAAGATAACTACGCGAAACTGTGTATTCAGGCGACGCTGGATTGATCTGTTCCAGGCGATGTAATTCCTTCTCCGCCACCAGCAGCACAGCGTCCGGCATCTTCGACTGGCGAATCCGGGTCCGCAGCTCATTGATTTCAACCTGCCGCGGATCCTGTTCGCCCAGCTCCTGCTGAATCTGCTTCATCTGCTCGCGCAGAATATGTTCCTTCTGACTCCTGCCGAGCTTCTTGGTCACCTCGGTCTGGATCTCCCCCTTGACCTGCATCTTCTGTACTTCATTGGTCAAATGGATAAAGACAGATTTCAAGCGCTCAATCGGATCGATGATGGTCAACAACTGCTGCTGGATGTCGATCGAGATACCGATATAGACGGCGATCATATCGGCTAGCCGGCCGGGATGATCGATCCGATCGATCATTTTCATCACATCTTCCGGCAGTGGCTGCCCATAAGCCAAGGCGATCTTCAGCAGGGCATTGACGCTCTGCACCAGCGCCTCAGAAACCACGCCGGTTTTTTCCTGCTCCGGGATCGTCCTGATCGAGGCCATCAGACACGGATCCTCTGTGACCATGGAATTCAAAGCAAAGCGGCTGATCCCCTCAACTGTCGCCTTACCACCGCCGTTGGGAAATTTAATCAACTGGTTGATTTTACAAACAGTTCCGATACGCGAGTGGTCATCAAACGAGCAGATCCCCTTCTGCCCCGGACAGTAGACCATGCCGATCAACTGCTCGTTGCGCATCGCTTCTTCTAAAATTGGTGCTGTTTCGCGAGTAAAAAAGACCGGCAGGACCATGTAGGGGAATACGATCTGTTCTTTTACTGGATAGATCGGCAGGACACTCGGTATCGGTAAATGACTCGGCATATCAAAACCCCTCAGTCAACAAGCTCCCAACTTCATTAGAAAGCCAACGTTAGCTAGATAACATGTTGTTATATCAGATACTTACTAGAATACACTAGCAGTAATTCAATGTGCGTCAAGAAAACAGAATATATTTTTGACAAATGGAATGACGACTGATTAACTTCCTGATGTTAAAGTAGTTAACTTATTTACTTTCCAACGACACAAATGTCCAATTCCGTATGCCATAGATGGAGTTTTTGATGAAACGTATTGCTGTTCTCACCAGCGGTGGTGACTGCTCAGGGATGAATGCCACAGTCCGTGCCGTCGTTCGCGCCGGCCTTGCCTCGCAACTCGACGTCATCGGCATCCAAAAAGGCTTTCAAGGCTTGATCGATCGTCTCTACGAAACCATGACCACCAAATCGGTCAGTAACGTTCTGCAGCGTGGCGGAACCTTTCTCCAAAGTGCGCGCTGTGCAGAGATGCGCACCGAAGCCGGTTTGCGGCTGGCGACTGACAATCTAAAAGGGATGGGTGTCGAGGGCCTGATTGTTATCGGCGGCGACGGTTCACTCAATGGCGGCTACGCTATCCACCAGCAAGGGGTTCCGGTGATCGGCATCCCCGCCTCAATCGATAACGATATCCCCTTTACCGATATGTCCCTCGGCGTGGATACCGCGCTGAACAATATTGTCAACGCCGTCGATAATCTCAAGGACACCGCCTCATCCCACGACCGGGCCTTTGTCGTTGAAACCATGGGCCGCGGTTGCGGCTACCTGGCGGTGGTGGCCACCATCGCCGCCGGTGCCGAATACAGCCTGATCCCGGAAGAGCCTTATGATCTTGATCTGATCTGCGAAGATCTGCGTCGGCGCTACCGTGAAGGCCGCAGCAACTCGATCATCCTGGTCGCTGAAGGGGCCGGCAAAGCGCAGGACATTGCCGACCAGATCAAGGACCGGATCGGCTTTGAAACACGCGTTATCGTCTTGGGCCACTATCAGCGCGGCGGCTCTCCGACCGTTTTCGACCGGCTCCTCGGAGCGCGATTCGGTCAAGCAGCAGTCGACAATCTACTCATAGGCAATCATGGCAAAATGGTTGGTCTACAGGCGGCCGACATTAAGCTGACCGATCTGGAAACCGTCGTCAATGCGAAGAGCCGGCCGATCGATCCGATGCTGCCCTGGCTGGCAAATCGATTGACCGTCTAGCAGCAGCCAGGAGTGGGCGGAAGTTTGCAGTTTTCATCTTTTTTCACCCACAGTTGTTTTGGAGAGAGATATTTTCGTTGACTGATAAATGCCACCTGCGGACAGCAGTACGACAAATCCGGTCATCAGCAGGTCAGAATGGCGGCCAAGGTTGATCAGGTGAAATAGCACGCAGAAGATACAGAGCAGGGCCAGAACATAGTGAACCGCTCGCCAGGGCTGATAGCTCATTGGGAGCTGCTTTCGAAGCAGTGAAGTCAACCCCAGAATCAGCAACAAGCTTCAGGCTGCCAGACCAAAAACGACCCCCGGACTGCTGAAGGTGGTGACAATGGTATTGAAGGCTTCGGCAGGGGCAATGCCTGCTTCGAAGAATCTCGGCAGAACCAAAACAATGGGTACAGCAGTAAAATCGGAATTGCGGCATAGCCGACAAATTTATGCAGGCCGATAATTTTAGCGAAGTTAACCTTTTGTCAAGCAAATCGGTTCGCCCGGGTCAAATAAAACAACCCGATCATCAGACAGAAAGCCCGTATCGTGACAACCGACAAAGATTCATTCAACAGCGCGCGCTGCTGATAGTTGCCTGCTGCCAGGAGCAATAACGGCAGACCGATAAATATCGACAGGATCTGTAGTTGGACATTGTGTGATATCGGTCTGTTGGAAATCACAATAGCCGCGGAATAAGGAGCGAATAGGGAAGAAATGTGAAAGTAACGGAACGGGTGAGTTTACTGAATTCAAGTCGGAAGCAGGGTCAGGTTCCAGAAGTCCGTTTTACTCATAGCGCAACGCATCAATTGGGTTGAGATTCGCAGCCTTGCGGGCCGGATAAAAACCGAAGAACACGCCAACGGCTCCGGTAAATAGAACTGTTGTCAACACAACTGTGGGGTTCACAACCGCGCTGACTCCCAGCAATCTGCCAACGCCCAAGGCTGCGCTCAAGCCGGACAAGATACCGATCAAGCCTCCAAGCAGGCTGAGAATAGCGGCCTCGGTGAGAAACTGCGCGAGGATATCGAAGGGGCGCGCGCCGATGGCGAGGCGAATGCCGATCTCACGCGTGCGTTCGGTCACCGAAACCAGCATGATATTCATGATCCCGATACCGCCGACCAGCAGGGAAACCCCGGCTATAGAGCTGAGCAGCAAGGTCAAGGTGCCGGTGACCCGGGTGGCGATTTCGACAACCTCGGTCTGATCGCGGACGATGAAATCATCCTCAACATCGGCGGCTAGCCGGTGCTCAGAGCGTAGCAGGGTCGTCAACTCCTCCTTGGCCGCGTCCATCGTTTCGGAACTGATGGCACTGGCGGATATGTCGTGGATCGTTTTGCCGTTACTCAAACGATAAAGCACGGTGTTGTCGGGAGCGAAGATGATATCGTCCTGATCGTTGCCCATAGATGATTGCCCCTTTTCAGCCATCACGCCGATCACCTTAAAGGGCACATTGCGAATGCGCAAACGCTCACCGATGGGATCGCTATCGGGAAAGAGCTCATCGGCTACCGTCTTACCGAGCACCGCGACCTTGGCCCGCGTCTTACTATCCCGGGCCGTGAAGAAGGTTCCTCTTTCCATCTCGTAATTGCGGATCGCCAGATAATCAGGCGACACGCCGGTGATCGTCGTGTTCCAATTGTTGTTTCCGGCGATCACCTGACCATTGGCACGGACCTCGGCAGAGACCCAGCGCAGCTGCGTCGCATATCTCTCCAACCGGGCGACATCCTTCATCGTCAGGCTCGGCCGCGATCCGGCTCCACCGCGCACGCCGCCCGTAGCTATGCTGCCCGGCCGCACCATCAACAGATTGGTTCCTAAGGAGGCAACCTCCCCTTCGATATCCTTCTGCGAGCCTTCCCCCAGAGCGACCATGGTGATCACCGAGGCGACGCCGATGATAATTCCGAGCATGGTCAACAGGCTGCGCATCTTGTTACGGGCGATGCTCGCCAGGGCGACCAGGATCAGCTTATGCCACCTCATCAGACACCTCCCCGGCCAGCGTTGCCAGATCGGCCTGCGCATCGCGTTGTTGCCTGTTGATCTCATCGCGCAACAGCACACCATCACGCAGCTCGATCAGGCGCCCGGCATATTCAGCGACCTCTGATTCATGGGTGACCACAACCAGTGTCAGGCCGCCGCGATTCAGCTGCTGGAACAAGGCCAGAATATCGAGGGTCGTGCGACTGTCGAGATTGCCGGTCGGTTCATCGGCCAGAATAATCGGCGGATCGGTGACCAGCGCACGGGCGATAGCCACCCGCTGCTGCTGTCCACCGGAAAGCTGGTTCGGCTCATGCTCGAGTCGCTCACCCAGGCCGACATGCTGTAACGCTTCGATGGCGCGCGCTTGAGGATTGGCGACCATACGATGACGATCGTAGAGCAGCGGCAGCGCAACATTTTCCAGTGCGCTGGTCCGTGGCAGCAGGTTGAAACCCTGAAAGACGAAGCCGATCTTGGTATTGCGCAGATCAGCAAGCTGCTTCCGATTCAGGGAGTCGACCGGCATGCTTTCGAAGCGATAGCTGCCGCTGGTCGGGGTATCGAGGCAGCCGAGGATGTTCATCAGCGTCGATTTGCCGCTGCCCGAACTGCCCATGATGGCGACAAACTCGCCCCGGCCGATCTCCAGCGAGAGGTCATCCAGAGCCCTGACCTCGACATCCCCCAGGGAGAAAACCTTTCCCCCCCCTGTTTCATGCCGACGGCAACCTGCATCCCGGCAGCCAGCTCTCCGCCGGCGATTTCGGTCAGCAGTCCGTCGCTCTCTCCCGCAGTGATCCGGACCGCCTGTAAGCGGCCATCGGCCTGCCGGCTGAAAACCTGGCTGTCGTCAATCCTCCCGCGATTCGCGTCGGGCGCGAATTTGAGCGCGGCGACCGGAACCAGCAGAGTGTTTGCAGACTGGTGAACAACAAAGTCGACGGTTGCCGTCATGCCCGGCATCAGCTTCCCCGATTCGTTACTCGCGTCGACGATCACCGTGTAGGTAACAACATTGTCGACCGTTGACGGCTGCAGGCGGATCTGACGGACCGTACCGGTGAAGATCGAATCGGGATAACTCTGCACCTCGAAGCGCACCTGTTGCCCCTGGCGGATCTGGCCGATATCGGTTTCATCGACCTGGGTTTCGATCTGCATCTGTGCCAGATCTTCTGCGACCAGGAACAGGGTCGGGGTACTGAGGCTCGCCGCCACTGTCTGTCCGGCATCGACACTGCAATCGATAACCGTTCCGTTAATCGGTGAGCGGATCACCGTATGTTCAAGGTTGATTCGGGCCTGTAGCAGACCGGCTTCGGCAGACTGCAATGATGCTTTTGCCGTAGTCATGGCCGTATTCAGGGGCAGGAATTCCTGCTCTGAAATAAAACCCTTCTCGTACAGCGGTCGATTCCTGTTGTATTCGGCTTCGGCCTGTTTGAACTCGGCCTCGGCTTTGAGGATGTTTGCTTTGGCGTTATTGAGCGCTGCGTTGTGCATGGCCTGATCGAGGACGGCCAAGATCTGCCCTTCCTTCACCTGATCGTTGTAATCAGCCTTCACCAGTTCAATGGTTCCGGAAACCTGGGTGCCGATCATTTATTGCGAAATCCGAAAAAAAAGAAGATCGATTGACAAATGAAAAATTGCCAAAAAATGTTGTGAAAGCCCCAAAAGGAAAGCCTGCAAAGGAAATTGTAATAAAGGAAATCGATTCATGGAATATCAGTTTTTCTCCAGTTTCAATGCAGCAAACAGCGACTCCATATCACCAAGGGAATAAGCGAGTGCTAGCTCCTGATCGACTAGGTTGTAGCGGGCTTCTATCTGCTCAAATGCTGCGGTGACGTAAGCGGTCCGGGCCTGATTGAGTTCGACCAGGGTCGAGGCCCCGACCCGATAGCGTTCCTCGTAGGATTGCAAGGATTGATGGGCTGAGGCCAACTTGCTGTCGACAACCTCGATCTTCTTCTGCGTTGTTCGATATGTCTGAATCGCTTGTGTTATTTCGAGACCGACCTGGAGCTGTTTCTCCTTAAGTGCCAACTGCTCATTGCGCTGCTCTATTTTGGCCTTGGCGATTTCGTTGCGGGTCAGGTGACGGTCAAAGATGGGGATCGTCAGTGAGATACCAACGGTTGCATCGAGGCTGTCATCCATCAGTTGCTCTGAGAAAGCATCATCCCCCGAACTGTTGTAGCCGGAGGCCAATTTGGCAAACAGATCAAGCGTGGGCAGCCGGGCGGCCTTGGCCAGCCGAATTTGCTGACCGGCAGCGTCAAGCTGGTGCTGTTGGGCTTTGATATCAGCCCGGCCGTTCAATGCCGCTGCCATTAGCCTTTCGAGGTCGGCATCCGTCAGCGTCATCAATAGACGGTCAAAATCGGGGGGTACAACCTGGTAATCGATCATCGGAGTCAGCCCCATGGTCTGCATCAACAGCAACTTATCGTCGTTGAGGGTCTGCTCTGCCTCAAGCAGGTCCTGCTGCACCTGCTTGGTTTCCGCCTGCTGCTGATAGAGGTCGCTTAAAGCAAGTCGCCCGGCCTGTTGAAAGGTTTCGATCTGCTCCAGCAGCTTGCGATTCTCCTGCAGATTTTCCTCTTTAACCTGGATCAAAGCCTGATCAATGAGCACCTGGACAAAACTGGAAAAGGTCTCAAAGACCAGGGTCTGCTGCTCGCGGGTCAGGGTCTCCTGTACTGCAGCCAACTTCAGTTCAGTGGTTTTCAGCGCAGCACTGTCGGCAAAGCCGTTGAACAGATTCAGGGTCGAGGACAGTTCGGTGGAAAGAGACCAATCAGCTTTGGTAGAATCCTGTCCGGCAACAGCGGCTCTCAAGTCCGGATAAAAATCTGCTCGCTGCTGGGAAACAGAAATTTCCGCACTTTCCACTGCATTGACTTGCTGGCTGAAGCCGGGATTGTTTTTCAAGGCGATGAGCACCGCCTGTTCAAGTGAGAGCAACTGTTCAGCTTCAACCCCGCAGTTTCCGTGGCAGGGCAGGAGCAAAATAATGAAAGTGATGAGCGCTGCCGGCCAAGTTCGAAAAAAGACCGGCCACAGTCTATCTTTGACATTCATGATTGTTACCATCCTTAAGTGCATTATTGAGCAGGAAAACGGTAACGCCTGAATATGGAACAAATAAGGACAGAATGTGAAAAAACTGAATCCGCACTCCTGAGATCGATTTCAGGGGTACGGATTCAGATTTGTGGAAGACCGGATGGGGATAAAAGGCGTCAGCGTGGTTCAGGTCTGTATTTTAAATAATTGATTTAAGCACTCAGTTCAAGCACTGTGTATTCCTCTTCGCTTTCGGAGCCGTTCTTTAACAGTTCGATCAGTTGGCTGAGAGTGTCTTCGCCACTGTTCTGACCGTAAGCAGAAGCTGCTTGATCCGGGGGTGGCGGGGGTGGTGGCATCATACCGCTTTCTTCACCGTTAACCATCCCGCCCGGGTTGAAACCCTGACTCGACATCAGTCCGAACAATTCTTCACCGCTGAGCGAACCATCTCCATCGGCGTCGTAAGTTGTCATCGCTTCATCAACATCGAAGCTGCTGCCGGTGAGCTCGTCGATTCCTGCGGCGAGGGTCTCAAGTTCGCTGGAAGAAACCAGTCCATCGCTATCCGAATCCGCCACCTTGAAAACATCCTTGTCGGGTGGCGGTGGTTGTCGTTGTGTGGAACCAATGCCCATCATCGACATGGCACTGTTCATACCTACACTGTTGATCATCATGACCTCCTCATGGTTGACTGACGGCTAGTAAAAGATCTTCCTGCATCTCTTATCGACTTGTCGCCAATCGGTTTTTGTAGCTGTCGCGTCACTCGGATGTAACAGTTTGTAACTTTCTGGTTGTATTTTTGTTACTCAGTCACTTACAGCGACAAATTGATAGCCGGCCCCGCGAACGGTTTTCAGGTAGCGCGGCATCACCGGGTCATCACCGATTTTCTGCCGGATGCGTGAGATGTAGATATCGATTCCCCGGTCGTAGCCGTTGTAGGGCGAATTGTAGAGATTACGGTGGATATCATCCCGACTGACCACCGATCCGGCGTGTTTCACCAGGGTCCAGAACAGGTTGAACTCGATGGTCGATAGCTGGGCCGCCTGCTCTGCGACGAAGACATCCCGTTTGTTGGCATCGATCGTCAGTTTGCCGAAGATCTGCACTGCCGGTGGTTCCGATGGTGCGAAACGGCGCAGCAACGCTTTTACCTGGGCCGCAACCAGTGTCAGACTGGTGTCGCCAGAAAGTGATGCATCGACCCCCATGCTCAGAGCGAGAGAGTGGAGATGTTCGTCGCAATCACCGGAGAGCAACATCAGCAGGCCTTGATATCGGGTGCGAATCTCCCGGCACGCGGCCAGATCGACAATTCCGGAGCCGGGCGAATCGAGAAGAATCAGTTGGGGCCGGTCAGCTTCAATTGCCCCCTGGGCTTGCTGCCAATGTTCTACCTGACAGATGCGGATATTGTCCTGCTCCAGCAGCGCTTTGATTTCTGCTATGATCTCAAGTCTTTTGGATATCAGGAATATGGTTGTATTCGTCATTCCGGCGCCTTTTAGAATGCTTGTTCTCTTCGGGCAGGCGTGTGTGTTTGTGCGGCGTGCGCCGATCACTTTAATGGAGTTGGCCTTATCAACGCTGCCAGAGTAGAGCCGGAATATGCAGCAAATATGGAAGAAATGAGGATATCGTTTTGAACTGCTGAATACTGATGCCCGTACCCCAGGAGAGAAGGGGTAAGTTCATATTTCTTCCACATTCGTGATTTATGCTGCTTTCGCCGGTAAAAAAAGTTGGCTATTTGTCAACCGCCACTGGTAACAAAAGAAGACAATGAGGTCACGATGAAATTACAGATCAAACACAAGCTGTTCTTTACCCTGCTGTTGACCAGCATTGTTGTTTCCAGCGGCATGTTTCTGTTCATGCAGTGGAGCTTCGATCGTGGTTTTCTCAATTACGTCAACAGCCAGAAACTTGAAGATCTCAACCGACTGTCAGAACTGCTTGTCAAAGAGTATGGCAAGCAGGGGGATTGGGGAGTACTGCAGGGAAACGAACGCCTCTGGCATCAACTGATCATGACGACTCTTGCCGGGATAGAGCAGCAACATCCACGACCGGAGGGTCTGCAATCGCCGCCGCCGCCGAGGGGGCCTGCTCCTCGTTTTGCATTATTCTCCACGGATAAAAAGCCGATTTTTGCTCCGGAAGGAGGCACCGATCGCTGGACATTTAATCCCTTGGTGCATCAGGGGCAAACGATCGGTTATCTGGCGCTGGCGCCGATACGGGAACTGTCCGATGCCGGCGATCTGTTGTTTGTCGAGCAGCAGACCGAGTCTTTTGCCCTGGTCGCCCTGGGCATGGCGTTGCTTTCGCTGCTGCTGTCCTTTCCGCTGACCATTCACATGCTGCGGCCGATCAATGCTCTCACGGCAGGAACCCGTAAACTGATCGCCGGGCAGTACCAAACCCGCATTCCGGTGGAAACCAAGGATGAACTCGGGCAACTCTCCGCCGATTTCAATAGCCTGGCCATGTCCCTGGAGAAGAACGAACAGGCCCGCCAGCAATGGGTCGCGGACATCTCCCACGAGCTGCGCACACCGCTGGCGATTCTGCGCGGTGATATCGAGGCGCTGCAAGACGGGATTCGCTCACCCGAACCGGAAACACTCGAAGTGCTGCATAGCGAAATCATGCATCTTGGCCGCTTGGTTGATGACCTCTATGAACTGTCGATGTCGGACATTGGGGCTCTCGACTACAAAAAAGTGGCAGTTGACCCGATCGGCATTTTGCGGAGCACCCTTGAGCTGTACGAACAGCGCTTTGCCGAAACCAATCTAAGCCTGCGCTCGGAGTTGCTGATTGATCAGCCGGTCTCTTTGCTTGCCGATCCTGACCGGCTCCAGCAGCTGTTCACCAACCTGCTGGAAAACAGTTTGCGTTATACTGATGCGCCGGGCCGGCTGAAAATTCGAATTAAAACTGTGCCGGGTGCACTCTCTTTCTTCTTTGAAGATTCTTTTCCTAGCGTTTCTGCCGAGCAACGAGAGTTGCTGTTCGACCGGTTATACCGGGTTGAAAGTTCACGCAGCCGGATCAATGGTGGTGCCGGACTGGGCTTGACGATCTGTCGCAACATCGTCGAAGCTCATCAGGGCGAAATTCAGGCTGAGCAGTCTGAGCTGGGTGGCTTGAAAATCACCATCAGGCTCCCCCTGACAGATTGAGGGTGAAAAATGAAACAGACTATTTTGATCGTCGAAGATGAACCAAGGCTGGCCGAACTGCACCGGGACTATCTGCGGCAAGCGGGCTATGCCAGCGAGTGGCTTGACGACGGAGCCGAGGTCATCGGCTGGGTGAAAGACAAGTCCCCGGCTCTGATCCTGCTCGACCTGATGCTGCCGAACAAGGACGGACTGGAGATCTGCAAGGAGATCCGTGGCTTCTCCGATGTGCCGATCATCATGGTCACCGCCCGGGTCGAAGAGATCGACCGGCTTCTCGGCCTTGAATTGGGGGCGGATGACTACATCTGCAAACCGTTCAGTCCGCGGGAAGTTGTCGCCAGGGTCAAAACCGTTCTGCGCCGCAGTACACCTAAGCAGCAGTGCAATTCAGCGCAACTGCTATCTCTTGATGAGGAGAGTTATCAGGCACGTCTGGGGGGTAAAAAGCTCGACCTGACCGCTGTTGAGTTTAAATTGTTAAGCATCCTGGCACGTAAGCCGGGTCGGATCTATTCCCGTGACCAGCTGATGGATCTGCTTTACAACGATCAACGGGTCGTCTGTGATCGTACTATCGACAGCCATGTAAAAAAGCTGCGGAAAAAAATTGCCGTAGCCGCTGCTGATGTTGAGTTGATTCATTCTATTTACGGTGTAGGTTACAAATACGAAACAGATCTATCGATTTAAAGCTGAGTCAATCATTTCTCAAATGTATGAACCTGAGAGACAGCAAAACGTCAAGTTCACCAGATTTTAAGGCCAGTTCGACCGAAATCACCGCCTGAGCGATCTGCTGAACTCCCTACCTGGCGGTAATCATAAAACTATTTCCTCTGCGCCTGTATCATTCATAAGTCATATCAATAATGGCCCTCCGGCTAAGCGGCTGAAATCACAGCAGAGCGAAAGGGCCGATTTTATGTACAAAATGTCCGGGGCCATGAGATTAAGTCACAACTGTCGAGACGAAAACTGGCGTATTATTGAAAAAGGTATTTAGTAAGCTCTTTAATACACAAAACTATGGCCACCAGGATTCGTTCCTTGGTGGCCATCATTAATTGATCGGCACCAGCGGGCCTGTAAAGAATATTGTGTAAACGGCCCGCCGGTCAGAGTAGCGGCATCCGCCCTTCAAACATAATCGAAAATTGATTCGTGCCGATCACCAATGGTGAATCGACATTGTCCATTTCTTTGAGATATTCTGCAACACCAAGCACTGAATCTCTAGTTCTCTTTCTTTATTGCTAAAATGAAAGCAGGGGAAAAATGCTTGCATTATTCTTCTGCTCGATCGATAATGATTTTCAATTCCAGAGAGAGAGAGAGGTGCAAAATGTGTGTTGCCGTAATCGGAGGAATGGATCGTTTAGGTCGCCATTATAAATCTGCCGCTACTGACGCAGGCGTTAAATTAAAAATATTCAGCAAGTCTGAAAATAATCTTGATGCAAAACTTAGAAATGTTGATGCCCTTCTGATCTTCACCAACAAAGTCTCGCACGGTGTCCGCAAAGAGGCCATTAACGCTGTGAAGCGCAGCGACATCCCAATCATGCAGATGCATTCTTGCGGTGTCGGGACTTTAAAAAATTGCCTTAACTGCTTAGCAAAACCTGATGGAGAGGTAGATGCCTGTCTTTATCAATTAACTCACTGAGATCAGCTGCGTAGAACAATCATAAAGCTCAGTTCTCTACAGTAACGATATCCCAGATACGCACAGGGGGGATACGAAAAGCCCGGGTTGTGCCGGGGCTTAGTATTGTCACATGTTTTCCATCACTACTCTAACGTCTGGAACCTGTTTTTTTAAAGCGGTTTCAATATCCAAAATGGTCATCATCCGTTTCATTTGCCCAGAGCAACACTCCCCAGACAAGTTTACACTAACAATACCTAAGTCTGTTGTGCTCACCAGCTCAACATCACTTCCTATAGCTATTAGGCTGTGACGGATCTGCTCTATTGCAGCTTCAACATCGGCCCTCATGGTACCTCCTTCACGACAAATCAGACTCTCTGGATATTTATCCCCCCTATACTGAATTTTCTAAACGCTTTGGCCATGGATAAAAAATAAGCTCTAACGACTACTCTTAAAATTTCCAACAAAGTATCTTTGCAAGATGAGCGCCCATTTATTACTTCAGACATATTTACATCTTTCCACTTTGGCTTGTGCGATGCTGAGCAACGCATAAAACAGCTTTCTGTTCCAGATGTTATGTTATAATTCTCGAATCTTGCGCCTATCTCATTAAGCCGCCCCAAAAACGATTACCCCACCAGCAATTTCAAGAACAACTCTCCCCCTGTTGGAGAATGCCGCTTGCCCAGCAGGATAATTTAGCCATATCGCCAGTAAAAAATGAAAATATAGCCAAGGACCAGAGCACACCGACTTCTCTAGCATTTGTGTTGCCTTCTATCTAGGGCCTGAGCACAACCTGAATGATCTAGAAATACCTCGACCAAGGAGCAGCATGGTCTTGAACCCTCCCGGTTGTTGAAAACAATTGACCAATGAAGCCGGTCTTGTTAAGCATAGTGCGCTGATGGGATTCACCATTTTTGACTGTTGTCTCCCTGTAAAATCAACGACCACACTGAAAGAGGTAACCATGATTCGCGCAGCTCACAACAACACCGTGACGGTGAAATACACTGGCAAACTCGCTGACGGAACAATCTTCGATGCGTCTCCAGAAGACAGTCCCCTGTCATTCATTATCGGCAGGGAAGAGGTGATCAAAGGGTTTGATGCGGCGGTCCTCGGCATGTCCCAGGGAGAGACAAAAACTGTCGTCATCAAACCAGATCAGGCGTACGGAGAACCCGACCCTGCTCTGACCGAGGAGGTTAACCGCGCTGACCTGCCTGACAATCTCGAACTGACCGAAGGTGGACAACTGGAAGTTACACAGGGTGATGGCCGAATCTTGCTGCTGATGATCGATAAAGTCACTGAAGAGACTGTCACTCTTGATGCCAATCATCCATTGGCGGGCAAAGCGCTGACCTTTGTTATTGAGATGCTCGAAATTGACACGGCGCCCCCCAAAGAACTTCCCTCACTTCCTACCGGAGCATTGGCGGCAGGTCCGACTCACTGACTGTTTCTTTCCAGAGCATATGTAACAAAACAGCCCCAGCCTGATAGGCTGGGGCTTACTTATGTCAAAAAACATGAGAAACAAGGAAAAGAAAATCATCGATAAATTCGATACTATTAATATAGTAGAGGAATTTGTAATCATTCCAACGGAGCTAGCTATTGAATCCTCACAATATGGAAATAGTGCTTAGACTTTCAGTCGCATTAATCGCAGGCGCCCTGATTGGCTATGAACGGTCTTATCATGGAAGACCGGCAGGCTTTCGAACCCATACACTAGTTTGTACCGCATCCAGTCTACTTATGCTCATAACAGTTTATCAAGAGCAGTGGTTTCATGTTACATCCGAGATCATTCGAATTGACCCCACCAGGATGGCACAAGGCATCATGACTGGCATTGGTTTCCTTGGAGCAGGGGTTATTATCAAAGAAGGGCTTTCTGTCCGGGGGCTTACCACAGCAGCTTCAATCTGGATGACTTCAGCCATTGGTATTATTGCGGGAATTGGCTTTTATTTCCCGTTAGCAGTTTCCGTGCTAATGACCTTGGGGGTCTTATCCACCTTCCGTTGGATTGAAAGGCATATGCCAGCCCAGGTTTTCTACCAATTCGATATCAACTTTGACCTGAGTTCTGCCATGGGTGAAGATGACCTAAAGACGTTCGTCGAGAATATCGGGTTCAGCATTGCCAATTTTTCATATCTGATGGACTACAAAGGACAAACAAGACGTTACAGCATGGTTCTTCGTGCTCTCGATCACTCTTGTGCTTCACGTCTTTATAGCGCGCTTGAGGGCAATGACTCCATTTTGACATTTAAAATAACTCCAACGGGCGACAAGTAATCGTACATAGCCCCCGTGCCAGAAATTAATTGAATCCAAGAGAAAGGTTTCAACAGTATGTTCTGATTATTAAAGCGGTGTCGCACACTCGCTGCTGATCGATTATTCACACTAATTCTGAACACCCTTTTTCGCCTTGATATTTTACCGCAGCAATCGCCGCCTGCCCCAACGACAGGCCTCCATCATTCGGCGGCACCTGCCGATGCAACAGGACTTCGAAACCGGCTTCACGCAACAAATTTGCCGCCCGCTCGGTCAAATAGCGGTTCTGGAACACGCCGCCGGACAAGGCCACCGGCAGCGGCCCCCGATCGGCGACTATTTTCTGGCAAACGTCGACAATCAACTGCGCCATACCATTGTGAAAACGGGCACTGAGCTGAGCAGGCTCGAGAGCATCGGTCAGATCCGCAACCAGCTGTTTGATCATCGGTGTCGTGTCAATCTTCAGCAGATCCCCGTCCGTATCGACAGCAAAAGGATAAGCCGGCTCGTCGGCCGCATCCGCTTCGATCAGCATCTCCAGTTCAAGCGCCGCCTGTCCTTCGTAGCTGACTTTATTGCGGAGACCAACTATTGCTGCAACCGCATCGAACAAACGGCCGACACTGCTGGTCAGCGGTGTATTGAGCCGCTTCTCTATCATCTGTTGCAGCAACCTGATCCCGGACTGATCAATCGCCTGAAGAAAAGTCAGCAGCGGGAGTTCCGAGCCATAGGCAGAGTGAAGATAGCTGACCGCCATCCGCCACGGCTCCTGGGTTGCTGCATCCCCCCCCGGCATTGGCTGATAGGCCAACTGGCCGATCCGTTTGCAATCTCGCAGATCGCCAATCAGAAACTCGCCGCCCCAGATATGGCCGTCGCTGCCATAACCGATGCCATCAAAAATCACCCCGATCACCGGACCTGTCTGACCGTTATCGACCAGACAACTGGCCAGATGGGCGTGGTGATGCTGTACAGCAACCAAAGGCAAGTTTTTCCCCAGCTCCTCGGCAACATGGGTCGACAGATAATCGGGATGTAGATCGTGGGCAATCAAAACAGGTTGCACATCCAGCAACCCTTGAAAATGGCCGATCGCCTGCCACATCGAATCGACCACCTGCTGATTTTTCAAGTCACCGATGTGATGACTCAGATAGGCCCGATCACCACGGGTCAGGCAGATGGTGTTTTTCAATTCCGCCCCGAGCGCCAGGACCGAGGGCTGCTCGCCCGGCAACTTCACCCCGCGTGGCACGTAACCGCGTGAACGGCGATAAAGCACCGGATCATCATCGAGCAGACGGGCGATGGAATCATCGGTGCGGATATGGATGCGTCGGTTGTGCTGCAGGTAGCAATCGGCAATCCCTGCCAGACGGTTCTGCGCATCCGAATTGTCAAAAACGATCGGCTCGTCACTCTGGTTACCGCTGGTCATCACCAACGCCCCAAACTCTTCAAGCAGAAGATAATGGAGTGGTGTGTAAGGAAGCATTATTCCGAAGTATTTATTTTTGGGGGCAATATTCTCTGAGAGCCGATGATCTTCTCTACTGCGCAGCAACACGATCGGCCGTTCAACACTGCTCAACAATCTCTCTTCCAGCTCGGCGACCTTTGCAAACTGACGAATCTGCTCCTGATCGAAGATCATCAGGGCAAATGGTTTTTCATCCCGGTGTTTACGCTGTCGCAGGCGCTTGACAGCCTCATCGTTGCTCGCGTCGACCGCCAGATGATATCCACCCAGCCCCTTGATGGCGACAATCTCCCCTGCCCTTAGACGCCTGACTGTTTCCGTCAGTGGGTCGACAACTGCAATCGGTTGTCCGTTCTCATCGGCAAACAACAGCTGCGGACCACAGTCAGCACAGGCGTTCGGTTGGGCGTGAAAACGGCGCGAGGTCGGATCTTCGTATTCGGTCTGACAGGCCGGGCACATCGGGAAATCGGCCATGGTGGTCAAGGGACGGTCGTAAGGGATATCGGTGACGATACTGTAGCGCGGACCGCAGTTGGTGCAGTTGATAAAAGGATAGCGATAACGACGATCAGAGGGATCGAACAGTTCCTGCAAACAATCGGCACAAACATGAGAATCGGGTACAATCTGGGCCACCCGTGAGCTGCTCGATTGACTTTCCATGATGGTGAAATCGGTCTGGCCACCGACTGGAGCATCTGCGATATCCATGTTACTGATCAAGGCCAGCGGCGGCAGTTCAGCTTTGATCGCCAGCAAAAAGGATTCGACAGCGCCCGTCTCCCCTTCAATTAGGATCAGCACCCCCTGGCTGTCATTCAGGACCGTACCGGTCAGCTGCCGCTCAGTTGCCAGCCGATAAACAAACGGCCGGAAGCCGACCCCCTGGACGATTCCTTCAATCCTGATCTGTTTTGCGACTGCCTCTGCCACCCTGTCTCCTTTTTGCTATTTTCATTGTGGCATTTCAGAACAGTTCGGGCAACGCCGTAGACACCTTGCGAATACATAGATAAAAAAAGGGGGCCGAACTCGTCGTGAGTTGTACCCCCTTGTAGCTATTACAATCAGGACAAGTTAGAAAACAACCTTGGTCTGCGCAGCAGCCATTTCGACGCTTTCAACCGGCGGCAGTTTTATCCCGGTCCGCTCGAGAACCTCGTCCAACGACTGCTGGGTAAATGAACGGTACATCAGCCGGGTCTTGACCTGGTACTCCCCTTTATCAGGCAGAGCAATGCGATAGGTTTCGCTGTCCATCCCCTTGGCCGGGATACGCCGATCGTAGCCGATCCCGTGGGCACGCCAGCTCTTGCCAGTCAGGTTTCCGTCCTTGTCCTTGAACAACACCCTGAAGAAAACAGCATCTGGATCGACATGATTTTTCTCATCGACTTGACCGGAGCTGTAGACCAGCTTGCCAGCCTTGTCGGCAACTTCGACCTGCAGCCACATGATTCGGATGTAGGTGGTGCCGGTCGGAATCTTATGTCCGGCGCCGACATTATGCACGTCAACAGTTAGCTCAAGAGTCCCATCAGCAGTGACCTGCTCCGCAAGTTTAACCTCTGCGGCGGCGCGCAGGAATTCACGGGACAACTCCGCCTGCTTGCCGTTGCCCATCTGCTCCTGAGCGTAGGAGCTGCCGCCGACAAAACCGTGGAAGGCGCGATTTTCACGGGTCTTGCCCATCAGCGAGGCTCGTCCGGGCGTCTTTTCAATACCAGGACCGGTTGACATGTGACAATCCTGACAACTGACGCCCTGCTGGCCATAGGCGTTATTTTTCCAGTCATCCCAGGTATCGATGATGTGCGTACCGGTCGCTGGATGGACAACCATGTGGCAGGCACCGCAAAAGTCCGCCTTGGTATGCAGCTCCGAATATTCCACCTCGTGATAAAGAGAGCGACCATCTTCACGGGGACCAAGCTTGGTATTGCCAGGCTCCGATACGTGACCCATGTTGAACATCTGCGAGACCCCGGTCACCGTGTGGCAGAAGTCACAGGAGATGCCCCGGCGGGACGTTGCGTCAAACTTGCTGCCGTCGGCGGGAGGCAGCAACCCGGTACGCGCGGCAATCGGTGCATGGCAGGCGCCACACAGCAGGTCGGTCGCACCGTCGGTCTCCTGATGGGCCAGGATATAGTCGGGCTGATACCACTTATCGTCCCAGGCATAGGCATGCATGGAATGTGACCACTCTTCATAGATCTCGCGATGGCAGTTCAGGCATCTATCGGGGCTGTCGAAGGATCCGGGCTCAAACAGCTGGGGTTTTTCAGGAACTGTTTCTTCAGCCGCAGCAGCCTCCTGTGGTTGTTCAGATGTTTCTTCAATGACCGCAGCGACCTCATTGACGTTCATCGCGGGGGCTTCACTCGGCGCGTTGAACGTACTGCAACCGACAAAGAAAACACAGGGGAGTGCCAACAGAATAATAAGCTTCATTCGTTTCATGCTACCTCCTAAGAACCAAAACCTTAATTAAAAGAATATTCTTACTAAATGTACTCTTGCCATTTACATTGTCAACATTTTTGAATCCTTTATGACCATAAAAAATAGTAGCTATTCCGCAACGAAAACTGTCTAAAGCCTATAGTATGGCCCCTAATCATCTCTCCCTATTTATCCTTAGTCATGTTAAGTTCCTGCCTGAAATTAGCAACTTGAACAATAACAACAGAACAACGGAATCCGCATTGATCGTTTATCAACCGCCACCGACAGAACCAGAGATCATCTTCAGCGACGACAGCCTTCTGCTGGTCGACAAACCGGCCGAACTGCTTTCGGTTCCGGGTCGCAGGCCGGAACATCAAGACTGCCTGATTGCCCGTATCCAGCAGAAACACCCCGAGGCACTGATCGTTCACCGGCTCGACATGTCAACCTCTGGGCTGATGATTCTGGCCAGAGGCAGTCGTGTCCAGCGCCAACTGAATAGCCAGTTTGAACAGCGGCTGGTGCAGAAAACCTATCTTGCCGTAGTGAACGGTCGGGTTAAGCAAGAGCAAGGGCTGATCGATCTGCCACTGATCCGCGATTGGCCGAACCGGCCGCGGCAGATCGTCGATCACGCAACAGGCAAAGCGGCGCTAACCTACTACCGCGTACTCGCCTATGATGCTGAGACAGACAGATCCCGGATAGAGCTGAAGCCCGTAACCGGTCGTACACACCAATTGCGGGTGCACATGCAGTCCCTGGGACATCCGATTCTGGGCGATGATCTCTACGCCAATGAGCTTATTCAGCTCAAGGCAAACCGCTTAATGCTGCATGCGAGTGCTCTCGAATTCAGCCACCCGGCTACTGGCGAAGTGCTGATTTTTTCACATCACGCGCCCTTCTGAAGTGAAATACCTACTCAAGACTTGCAGCCAAATCCTGCCTGCTTTATAGTGCCGTCTTTAATTCCCAGCAAGGAGATCCATCATGATTACCGCCATCAGCCCGATCGACGGGCGTTACGCATCGAAAGTCACGGAGCTGACCGAATGCTTCTCAGAATATGCCCTGCTGAAAAACCGGGTTAAAGTCGAAGTGATGTGGCTGCTCGCCCTCTGCGGAGAAGAACAGATTGCCGAGTGCCGTGCCCTAAGCACCGATGAAGAGCAGAGCCTGCGGCAGATCGTCGACAACTTCAGCCCGGCAGAGGCAGAGAAGATCAAAAAGATCGAAGCGGTCACCAACCATGATGTCAAGGCAGTTGAATACTACTTAAAAGAGCAGATCGAAGGGACCAGTCTGGAAGAGCTGTCCGAGTTCATCCACTTTGCCTGCACCTCGGAAGACATCAACAACCTCTCCCACGCGCTGATGCTCAAGGACGGCCTGGCGGCACTGATTCCAACCCAGCAGGAGATCATCGCCGTGGTCAGCAAGCTGGCCAAAGAGTTCAGGGATGTACCGATGCTGGCCCGTACCCACGGCCAGACCGCCTCGCCGACCACCATCGGCAAGGAGCTGGCGGTGTTCGCCGCGCGCCTGCTGAAGCAGAGTGAGAAGATTGCCGCTGTCGAACTGCTCGGTAAGTTGAACGGCGCCGTTGGTCACTTCAACGCCCACATGTCGGCCTACCCTCAGGTCGACTGGATCGCCCTGACCAAAGAAGTGATCGAAAAGGAACTGGGCATCAAACAGAACCTGTTTACCACCCAGATCGAGCCGCACGACTACATGGCCGAACTGTTTGACGCCATGGCCCGCTGGAACACCATCCTCAACGATATGAACCGTGACATCTGGACCTACATTTCAATGGCCTACTTCGGCCAGAAGACCATCAAAGGCGAAATCGGCTCCTCAACCATGCCGCACAAGGTCAACCCGATCGATTTCGAAAACTCCGAGGGCAACTGCGGTCTGGCCAACGCCATCTTCCAGCACCTGTCGAGCAAGCTGCCGATCTCGCGCCTGCAGCGCGACCTGACCGATTCCACAGTACTGCGTAACATGGGCGTCGGTTTCGGCTACAGCATGATTGCCTACAAATCAACCCTCAAGGGCTTAAGCAAACTGAAGCTCAACGAACAGAACCTGGCCGATGATCTCGATAATGCCTGGGAGGTCATGGCCGAACCGATCCAGACCGTGATGCGCAAAGCCGGAATTGAAAAACCGTACGAAAAGCTCAAAGAACTGACCCGCGGCCAGCAGATCGACCGTGAAACCATCCGTCAGTTTGTTGAAGGGCTGGACCTGGCAGAAGCTGACAAACAGCGCCTGCTCGAGATGAGCCCGGCCAGCTACATCGGCATCGCCCCGAAGATCGTCGACCTGCTCGACTGATTCTCACATATAGACAACGACTCAAAAGGATCGCCTCTGCGGTCCTTTTTTGTTTGTTCAATTCTGATCAGATCGAACGCTGCGTTCTCGATATTGAATTGACCAAACAAGAACAATTCGCTAGTATCTATCCGTTTTTAGAATATTTTTATCGGGGGATAAGCAATCAACATCGGTTCACATGATTGCAGCAGAAAACACAACAAAGGCAAGGAAACAGTTCAGGCAATCACTGCCCTTTGGGGATAAAATTAACAAGCAATAAAAAACTAACAAAAAAATCAACCCAGACGGTAAAATACGTCTTTGAAAAGTTGAATGGCAAAATTTAAAATTGCGGTGAACCACGCAAGTCGCTCCGCCGCCGGTTAGAATCACGAACCGTTAGACATCAAACCAAAGAGGAACAATGAATTACTATAAAAAGATAAAAGAGTATTGGTTAATCTCTGCCATCATGGTATGCGGAATCGTTTTCGGTACGACCTGGATGCTGTCTGTCAATCCAATGGTAGACCCGCGTAATTTCGAAACAGAAAAATCAAGGGATGAAAATACGAAACCAGAGAGCGAAATTGAAAAACTCCCTTCTCAGCCTGCCAGCAGTGTCAACACTGAAAACAAACCAGACAATGAGGAAACAAGCCTGATGCAAGGCACCTCATTTACCAGCAAGTTTGGCTTTATGGTCTACATATCCAATTCAGACAACGACTTAAAACAGGCCAGCATGTACATAACCTTGGATAACAATAAAAATAAAAACAAAAACCATAAAAATGTTGGCATAGGAGAAAAAATTAAAATAAACCATGCAGACACTAACTACTCAATTGAAATCAACGACATCAGAGATAATTGGGTTGATTTAGTCATCCGCAAAAATGTCTGACAAACGACGCGACCTATTCTGCTGTTCGTAAGAACTATCTACTTATCGACACCACCCAGCCGATCCGCCAGCATCCCCACACTAATAGCAAAGCTGTGGGCGCGGTTCCATTTCATCAGCGCCCGGTAGTTTTCATAGACCAGAAACGATCGTCCCTCCGGCCCTTGCGGCTGAATCAACGATGCCCTTAATTTAACTTTCGGTAAATTCGCACCATGACTCCGCCTCACTCCATATTTTTGCCAGGTCGACAAGAGTGCCTGCTTATTCATACCAACCAGCGTCTTATCCAGTCCTTTCGGCACGCTGACCTCACGACCCCAGGTTTGGGTTCCCTGCCAGCCCATTTTGGCCAGATAGTTTGCCGCAGAGGAAAGGTAATCTTCTGGAGTCTGCCACAGATCAATCCGGCCATCGCCATTCCCATCCACGGCATAACGTAAAAAGGATGAGGGCATAAACTGAACCTGTCCCATTGCTCCCGCCCAGGAACCTTGCATCTTATTGTAACTGATATGTCCAGCATCAATGATTCTGAGTGCGTTTAACAGCTCTTTGCGGAAATAAGCACTGCGGCGACCATCATAAGCGAGCGTTACCAAGGCATCGATAATCGAGACTTTTCCGGTATGACGTCCGTAATAGGTTTCGATTCCCCAAAGCGCGACGATAAAGCGCGGCTGCACCGCATATGCTTCGCCGATCCGATTCAAAAGTCGGCGATTTTCAGCCAACTTCTGCTGCCCCAGATTGATCCTCTTATCACTGAGAACACCCACAAGATACTGGTCTAGTGATTTTTTGAATTCAGGCTGATTGCGATCCGCCTTGATCACAAAGGAGAGAATTTCCGGCGCGGACAAGGTTTCATCAACCGTCGGCTGACTGATGCCGGCAGCCAAGGCGTCCTGCCTTAATTGCTGCAGCCAGCCAGAAAAGTCCTGCGCCGCGGCCTCGACTGCGATAGCGGGAACAACCTGCAAGCAATAGATGACAACAACAAGAATCTGCACAGCAAGACTTTTTCGAATAGTGTGCATTGCTCCCCACCTCTCTCTTTATTTGTCGCCCCTAAAATCTTAGCAGATAAATAATCAGTTTCTGTAAAAAAAAGACCCCATCCAGAGGAGTCTGAATGGGGCCAAACAGTCCGTTGCGGACCACAGAGAGAGGTTTTCACAATCGTTCAAAAACTACGAAACGTAGCCTTTAACGATCGCTTTCGCTTATTTAGGGATCACCTGGGTCCAGGTCGGGATTTCGCCGATAACAACATCGAACACCGGAAGCACCAGAACATAAGTGGCGACAACAGCCAGGGCGATGCCGATGAAGTTAAGGCCGAGTCCACTTTTTGCCATCTGCGGGATCGACACATAACCTGAACCGAAGACAATAGCGTTCGGCGGGGTTGCGACCGGCAACATGAAGGCGCAAGAAGCGGCAATGGCAGCCGGGACAACCAGCAGCAGCGGGTTCTGCCCCAGGCCGATCGCAACCGCCGAAAGGATCGGCATGACCATCGCCGAGGTTGCGGTGTTCGAGGTCAATTCGGTAAGGAAGATAATCAGGGTCGCGACGGCAACGACCAGGACCAGAATCGGCGCATTTTCCAGCAGGCCAACCTGGGAACCGATCCATTCAGCCAGACCGGTCTTCTTGAATCCGGCAGCCATAGCCAGGCCACCACCGAACAGAATCAGCACACCCCAAGGCATTTTACTGGCCCAGTGCCAGTCCATGACGAACTGGTTCTTCTTCATGTTGATCGGAATCAGGAACAGAGCCAGCGCACCGACCATGGCAATAGCAGCATCGGTAACCAGGGCCGGATCAGGGAAGATAGGGGACAGCTGCTTGCGAAAAATCCAGCCGAGCGCAGTCAAGAGAAAGACCAGTGCAGTCCAGCGCTCGCCAGTGCTCATCGCGCCCATCTCTTTCAGCTCTTTGTTGATCAGGTCGCGACCACCCGGGACCTTCTTCAGCTTCATCGGGTTGGCAACACGGGTCAGCCAAAGCCAGCAAAGCGGCAGCATAACGATAACCAGCGGGACACCGACCTTCATCCAGTCGACAAAAGTAATCTCGTAACCGTAGGTTTTCTGCAGGTAACCGGCGAGAACGGTGTTCGGCGGTGTGCCTATCAGAGTGGCAACGCCACCGATCGACGCAGCATATGCGATGCCGAGCATCAGGTTGAGGCCGAAGTTGAATTTCCCTTGCGCGAAATCGATCTCCTTATCGAGCCCCTCCTTCTTCCCTTCTTCAACGACGTGGGCGATAATCGCCAGGCCGATCGGCATCATCATGACGGTGGTCGCAGTGTTGGAAACAAAGGCCGAAAGCACAGCAGTTGCCGCCATAAATCCGAAAATCAACCGACTCGGCGAAAACCCGACCGCCTTGACGATGTTCATGGCGATCCGCCGGTGCAACTCCCAAC
Organism: uncultured Desulfuromonadales bacterium; assembly: GCA_945787295.1. Next base: position 57,757 of record CALZHQ010000002.1, on the reverse strand, counting down.
GCTGCATAGCCAGAGCGATAATGAACCCACCCATGAAGAGGAAGATCAGGTGACTTGCATAAGGTGCGGTCGCCGCCTTGGTGTGCATGATCCCCATGAACGGAAACAAGGCGATCGGCAACAGGCTGGTGGCCGGAATCGGAATCGATTCACACATCCACCAGGTCGCCATCAGTAGCGCGACAGCTGCCATTTTCTGTGCCGAATCTCCCATACCTGCGGGGGTCGGAGCGAGCAGCATCAGGAAAAAGAGTGCCGGCCCAAGTGCCAGACCGATCTTCTGCCGTTTGGTGTATTCTTTCGGCTCACCTTCGTCAACACCACCGGGTGTGCTCTTCAAGCGGTTGGCGTGTTCGGCAGGTGCTTCTTCAATTTCGTCAGCGAGATCGACATCATGCTCGATCCGGCGTTCTGCAACCAGCAAACCTTTTTTACCCATCAACCGTCTCATCGCTTGCGGGGTAAAGGCAATCGTCTCTTTGGTGTCATCATGCATCGTCCAGAGACGATTCCACAACATTGTTAGCATTGCTCGCTCCTATTCAGTTATCCAGTTATTCGAACCATTCCCATGAATCGGTACGTGTGACAAAACATCAAACAACTTTTGATAAATCTGGACAGAGCAACGCCGGTGCCAATAATCAACAACTGTATACAATATTTTTTTTAATCTGTATTTACGTCTACTTAAAGAATAACCTCAAAAGGATTTGCAGACGGAGTCAGAGAAGAGCAAGAGGATAAAATACCAAAAGCCGACCCTATTGGCTGATTTTGGCCAGCAAGGTCGGCTTCAGAAAAACAGGGTTGTAAAAACTGTTATCAGTCGCTGCTCAGTTGATATTTTTCCAACTTGTAGCGCAAGGTCCCACGCGGCACATTGAGGATTCGGGCAGTCTTGGCCACATTGCCTCCGGTAATCTGAAAGGCCCTGGAAACCAGGTCCTTTTCCACCTGGTCGACGACGTCATCCAGCACGATCCCTTCCGGTGGGATTTCGTAACTGAAGGGGACTTCACTTTGCGGCGCCTCCCCCCAGATTTCACGTGGCAAGTGCTCGGCGCAGATCTGATCGACGTTATGCATAATACAGATCCGTTCGACGACATTCCGGAGTTCACGAACATTTCCCGGCCAGTGGTAACGCATCATCAGATCGAGTGCATCGCGGGAAAAAGCTTTTATCGACTTGTGAAATTCCTTGCTGAAACGGATCAGGAAATGTTCCAGCAACACCGGAACATCTTCACGCCGATCACGCAGCGGCGGAATATGGATCGGGAAGACGTTCAGGCGATAGTATAGATCTTCGCGAAATTCCTTGCGCTCCAGAGCACCTTTAATATCGGCATTGGTCGCGGCAATGATCCGCACGTTGATATCGATGTTCCGGTTACCACCGAGCCGGCGGATCTTACGATCCTCCAGAACCCGCAGCAGCTTGACCTGCAGGTTCATGTCCATCTCACCGATTTCATCCAGAAAGATCGAGCCGCTGTCCGACTCTTCGAACAGGCCGATCTTTCTGGTTTTGGCATCGGTAAAAGCGCCCCGTTCATGCCCGAACAGTTCAGATTCAAGGAGATTATAGGGTAAAGAGCCGCAGTTGATTTCTACGAAAGGCCGTTCACTGCGTGGCGACAGGTTATGGATCGCGTGAGCGACCAACTCTTTACCGGTCCCACTTTCGCCGGTAATCAGCACCGTGGCTGTTTCATGTTTCGCCACCTCACGGATCTGTCGGAAAATCTGCAACAGCGCAGGACTGTTGCCGACCATGTTAATGCCGCTGTCATCTTTCGACAAACGCTTGACGCGCCGGCGCAAGTTCTGAGTTTCCAGTGCCAGTTTGACGATCAGGTGAATGGCATCGGCCTTGAACGGTTTTTTGATGTAATCGTAAGCGCCGATCTTCAGAGCCTCGACTGCGCTTTCGACCGTCCCGTAACCGGTAATGATGATAACCAAAATATCCGGATCAACTTCTTTCATCGCCCGCAGGACATCAAGCCCGCTGTAACTGCCGAGATTCAAATCAAGCAGCACCAGGCTGACCTCTTCTTCGGCGACAATCTTGACCGCTTCGTCAGGGGATTCGGTCGATAATGGCCGGTAGCCATCTTCAGCAAGAATGCGTTCCAGGTTTTCCCGGATAAAGGCTTCATCATCAACGATAAGTATTTTTTCCATGGCTTTAACCTCTGCTGTGGTTTCAGACTGATGACTAAATATAGCCACAAGCAGAATTAAAAACAAGGATTAAGGCTTTTTTTAGCCACTAAGCCAGCAAAACCTAAGTCAAAGATTATAAAAATGGAGCCATCAGGCTTTTTTTGGCCATATCATATGTTTGGGAATTACGATAGAGGGAGGGTAAAACGGAAAACGGCGCCTTCTCCAACCTGGCTATCAACATCTATTTCGCCGCCATGGTCAGAAATTATATTGTAACTGATTGACAAACCGAGGCCGGTCCCCTGCCCTTTACTGGTATAGAAAGGTTCGAAAACCAACGGTATCTGCTCGGCGGGGATCCCCGCCCCGGTATCGGCGACGGATACAACAATTGCATGGCCGACCTGTTCGGCGGAAATCGTCATTTTGCCGCCTTCCGGCATGGCATCCAGGGCGTTGTTATACAGATTGAGCAGCACCTGCTTTAATCGATCGGTATCAAACCTGGCTTGCGGCAGATCCGTCGCGATCGCTTCTACCAGCTCGACGTTCTGGCGCTGGCATTGCTTGCGGATTAAAAACAGCGACTCCTCGATCACTGCCCCTACCCTCCCGGGTTCCAATTGCGGCGCCGGCATGGTCGCAAACCGCAGCATTTCATTGACCAGCAGCTCCAGTCGCTCAATTTCACCCAACGCTCGCTGAATCAATTTCTGGTCCGACTCTTTGCCCAGCATGCGGTCATGCAATTCATCAAGCAGCAGACTGACCCCGGTCAACGGATTGCGCACTTCGTGGGCAATCCCGGCCGACATGCGACCAAGAGAGGCCAGACGGTCCATCCTGGCCATCTGCTGGCGCATATTGACCCGCTCAGTTAGGTCCTCAATCGTCAGCAACCAACCTGCCTCCTGCCGGAAGCTCAGGGGAAACAGTGCCAACCGATAGGTCAATGGCCGGCCAGCACGTTCCAAGGGCACATAACGCCGACCAGGTTCCCTATTCTCAACTTCCGCCGGCGAAAACCATTCATCCAACACCGCACCCAATTCCGGCCAGGCCCGGAGCAGTCCACGCCAGTCACAATCCCGCTCGGGACGCTCGATGTCGAGAATCTTACAGGCTGGTCCGTTGACTGAGGTCACCCGCGAAGCGTGATCAAAAGTCAGGATTCCGGTTTCAACATTTTCAAAAACGGTGTCTTTAAAGTTCCGCTCGCGGATAATTTCTTTTCGGGAGCGTCTCAAGGCCTGGAGAGTTTTCAACAAGCGCCGCCGCCGGCTGCCCAGTTCTTCGACCATGGTGTTAAACGACTCGGCCAACTCGCCAACCTCATCATTCAAACTGACGTCAACACGAGCCGACAAGTTGCCGCGAATCATCTCCTTGGTCCCTTCAGTCAGCGACAATAGCGGCCTGACAATACTGTTGGACAGCAAATAAGCGGCGATGCTGACCAACATGACCGACATGGAAATGACCAACCAGGACTCGCTCAGGTAGTTACTGATTTCCCGACGGATTATCTTAGCCGTCGCAACCGCTGGCTGATGAAAGTTATCCACTTCGGCACCGATCGTGACCCCGCCGAAGACCTTGAATCTATCGTAGCCAGCCCGCTCATAACGGATCGGCGCGTAGGCCATGATCTTTTTCGAGCCACCAATATTGGTCGTGTCAACCACACCGGTTTCTCCCCGCCGCACCGCCTCTGCAGCGATGGGGTAATTCGGATGGATAAAGGCCGCATCGAGCAGATTAAACGGCAAGCGTCCGAGCCGCTTGTCCTCAGCAGAGGTATTTTCGGTATAGGCCGGCACCAAACTGCCGTCGGGATCAAAGCCACGGATATCCCAGTACTTGGGATGAGCAATGGTCCAGCCCTGATCATCGAACATAAAGGCGTAGTTGCCGCTGGCATAGGACGGGAAAGCCACGTAGCGCTCTTCGGTGGGCGAGATGTGCTGGGTAAACTCCATCAAATGTCGATGATCGAGGGACAGCACCACGACCCCCATAAATTGCTCCTCTTTCCAAATCGGTGTCGCAAACCGGATCACCCCACGGTACGGAGCTTCTTGCACCGCCTCCATCGGAATCTCACCGTCATGAAGCTTCTCATCGCGACTGACATACCACCCGCTCAGACGCGACACCCAGATTTCACCTGCCGGCAACCCTGCCGCCTGCTGAAAATAATCTTCAACCTTGTACGTTGTCTGCAGCGGATCGGCAACATTGCGCAAGCGATCGACCGGGCGACCATCAAAGATCCTGATCTGTTCTCGCCCATCGGCAGCAATAAATGCCAGTTCACTGTAAAGACGCACGCTCTCATGCACCTCGATCGGCTCTGCATCGGTCCCACGCCGCTGCCAGAGCGTTCGCTGGTGCCGGTTGCTGAAATCAAGGTAAGCACCCTGCTCTGCCGGTAAAAGAGCCAGATCCTGCAGATCACCCTCAACCTCTAGAAGAAAAGCTCGAACCTGAGCTGCGACCATTTCCGCGCGTAACTCGAGGGCATTTGCCGCTTGAACATCCATCGCCTCGGTCGTTCTTTGCCGCAACAGATCTTCCACCAGCCGCAAACTGTGGTGTGAATTGATCAGCAACAGCACCAAAGGAACGATCGCCAACAGCAGAAAAGCCCCAAGGACCTTTTTATGCAGATTAACTTTGAACATAAGGCGGATTATAACGGACCCTGGCTAATGTGCATAGCTCGGCGGATGGATAGAAAAAGGGGCTCCAAACGGAACCCCTCTCACACAAATCAAAATAGATATAGATAGAAAAAATCACTTATTACGCGCAACAACATAATCGGCCAGATCAAAAAGTGCCTGCAGGGCAGCGCAATCCGGGAAGATCTTTAGCTGCTGCTTGGCTAACTCAATCCGCTGGGCAGCTTTCTGCCGGGTATAATCGATCCCCCCGTGGCGATCGATCAGCGCACAGACGTAATCCAGATCTTCGTCACTTAATTCTTCGGCTTCAATGATCCGCTCCACCTCTTCTTTTTCAGAAACAGTTGAGCGCTCAAAGGCGCAGATCAAAGGCAGAGTCATCTTCCCTTCGTACAGATCATGCCCCCGCTCTTTGCCAAAATCAGCCTCCTCTGCTACATAATCGAGCGCATCATCCATCAGCTGGAAAGCAATGCCGATCTCCAGACCGAACTCACGCAGCGCCATCTCCTTCTGCTCATCCACACCGGCCAAAACACCGCCGACCTGACAGGCCGCCGCGATCAGAATGGCAGTTTTATCACGCACCACCTGAAGGTAGCGCTGTTCGTTGACTTCGAGGTCGCAGGTATTGATCAACTGCAGGATCTCGCCTTCTGCAAGTTGCGTCGTGGTGTCGGAAAGGATTTTGAGAATTTTCAGGCTTTCACTGCCAACCATCACCGAAAAAGATTTGGCAAATAGGAAATCGCCGACCAGCACTGACGCCTGATTTCCCCAAACGGAGTTTGCCGAGCGGTTACCGCGCCGCAGGTCGGCACTGTCGACGACATCATCGTGCAGCAGAGTTGCGGTATGGATAAACTCCACAACGCTGGCCAGCTCGACATCTTTATCACCCTGATAATTGCAAAGGCGGGCAGACAGCAGCAACAACATTGGACGAATACGTTTGCCGCCACTCGAGAGAATATATTCCCCTACCTGGCTGACCAGCTGTACATCAGAAGACAGATTGTTTTTAATCTGCTCTTCCACTGCACTCATTTCGTCACTTAGCAGGGCAATTACTGAATCCATAACAAAATATAATCCTTGGCAAACTACTTCATAGACGGGCAGATCACATGAACCATGAAAAACGATTCGAGCGATAGACTACCACAAGCGAACTACGCAATCGTATCATTCTAAAAATCGCTCCGATTGTTGTCAAAACCTTTTTCGTTTAAGCATAAAATACTTGCAAATCATCGATCCCGAATCGGCAGCCAGACAATTAGGCAGGCTCCTCCACGGGATGATGCTGTCGCAGAAATTTCACCGCCATGCTCCTCGACAAGCTTGCGGCAGACCGACAGCCCCAGACCGGTCCCATCACTGCCTCCCTTGGTGGTAAAAAACGGCTCAAAAATCTTCTCCAGGTCGGCTTCAACAAACCCTGGGCCATTGTCTTGAATCTTGATGACGAGGAATTGTTTTTCAGCACTCAGTTCGATCCAAATCTCCCCGCCTTCCTGCAGGGCCTGGGCGGCGTTCAGTAATAGATTGACCAACACCTGCCTGATCCGATCACTGTCTGCCCAAACGCTGGGCATTTTTGCGTCTTTCGGTAGATGGATGCTGATCTGGCGGAACAGCTTCTGCGGTTGTAACGATTTAACGGTTTCCAGCACCAGTTGCCGAAGATCAACAGGCTCCCGCTGCGGAGCCCCGACCCTGGCCAGACCAAGCAAACCACCGGTAATTTTTTTACAGCGGTGACACTCATCGATGATTGCTTGCAAATCAGCAATGCGCGGGTCGTCAGCAACACAGTCCTCCAACATCAATTCCGCATAACCAAGAATGATCCCGACCGGATTATCGATCTCATGTGAAACTCCGGCCGCCACCTGCCCGACGGCCACCAGCCGCTCGGAACGTAGCAAGCGTTCCTGAATCTGCTGGAGCTCTGCGTTAGCCTTCTGCAACTGCTGATTTTTCGCCTGTAATTCTGACTGATTATGCGCCAAACTCGAAGCCATCTCGTTGAAAGCACCAGCGAGCGACGCCAGTTCATCATTACCGGTTGCCGGGATACTGGTCTGCAACTGACCGCCTGAAACTGCTCGAACTCCTGCGATCAACCGATGGATCGGCTGGGTGAATCGGCGAGCGACCAAGGCAACCAGAAACAGGGTGCAACATGCCGCAACCAAAGCGATCAGCAGAAAGGTTCTGCGCATTGCTGCCAGACTTTGCTCGACAGATTGAAAAGAAAACAGGTAGCGGATATAGAGAACTTTATCTCCAGACGGGCCGAACGCCGGGGCGATCACTTCAAGGACATTTATACCGTCTGCAACCGATATGGTTCTCGAGATCGGGTCAAGCGCCGGAACAGCCGATTCGAGATCAGGCTTTGCTTCCGGCAACGGCAGGTCCTGCAAAGGCGGTTGATCGAACAGCAAGCGGCCGGTCGGCGAATAGATGGTGAACTTGATCAAATCGGGATTGAAGCTGAGCAGACCCTGCAATTGCTGCTGATGTGCCGGACCGGTCGCCTGGCTGAAATTGCCACGAAAATGCTTCAGCAGTTCAGGAGTTGCAAAACGGGCAAACGCCAGCTGCTGCACATTGAGATATTCGCGCCACTGGCGTGCCTGTCGCTGCTCAAGGACGGCAAACGCCAGCAGGAGTACGGCGAGCAATAGTAAACTGGTGTACAGGAAGAGCTTTCGCCCCAGAGTCACTCTCATAATCACCTGAAATTAAAAAGGAATCGCTATCATAAATGGCCCTAACGACGACTGTCAAGAAACTGTGAAGGCTTTTTTGATTTGACATTTCCGTCACAGATAAATAATATCTTACCGATTTTGTAATAGATAAATCGAGCAATTGACATTGTTCATACATCTCATAAACTTGTTTTGTTTGCCCTTGTTCCTACTTTTTTATTACCTACAGGAGGTTGCATGGAAAAACCATCCTACAATACTGACATTGTCAGGAGCTTCGTCAACTGGAGCGTCGTCTGGGGCCTAGTGGCGGTGCTCGTGGGAGTCATCGCTTCGGTGCAGATGACCAACCCGGAGCTGAACTTCCCTCCCTACCTGACCTTCGGTCGACTGCGCCCGATTCACACCAATGCCGGGATTTACGGTTGGGGAGTGGGAACTATTTTCGCCATGTTCCTCTATATGGCGCAGCGGCTCTGCAAAACCTCGCTCTGGAGCCCGGGGCTGGCAAAGTTTCAGCTGTGGTTTTTTAATGCAACCATTATCGCCTCGGCGGTGACCCTGTTGATGGGCTTCACCACCTCCAAGGAATATCATGAGATGGAATGGCCGATCGATCTGATGATTATCATCCTCTGGGTCGTGTTTGCCATTAATATCGTCATGACCATCATCAAACGTAAAGAGGAGCAGATGTACATCTCCCTCTGGTATATGATGGCAGCGATCATCGGCGTAGCGATCCTTTTTGTAGTTAACTCTGCGGCTTTCCCGGTCTCGCTGTTCAAGTCCTACTCGGCCTATGCCGGCACCAACGACGCCAACGTGCACTGGTGGTTCGGCCACAACGCGGTCGCCATGGCACTGACCGCACCGCCGCTGGCGATGTTCTACTACGTACTGCCGAAATCGACCGGCGTGCCGATCTACAGCCACCGATTGTCGATCATCTCCTTCTGGTCGCTGATCTTCATGTACCTCTGGACCGGCGCCCACCACCTGCTCTGGACCCCGGTTCCCGACTGGATCCAGACCCTGGCAATGGCCTTTTCAATAATGCTGATCGCCCCCTCCTGGGGGTCGGTCTTCAATGGCTACCTGTCGATGAACGGCCAGTGGCACCAGATGCGGGAAAATTACCTGGTCAAGTTCCTGATTATGGGGATCACTTTTTACGGCCTGCAGACCCTGCAGGGGCCGATGCAGTCGATCCGCACCTTCTCGGCCTTTATCCATTACACCGACTGGGTCCCCGCGCACATCCACATGGGGACCATGGGCTGGGTCTCGATGATCGCCTTCGCCAGCATCTACTACCTGGTGCCTCGGATTTACGGCAAGCAACTGTTCAGCATTCCGCTCGCCAACCTGCACTTCTGGCTGGTCCTGGTCGGCCAGCTGATCTGGTCGATCAGTCTCTGGGTCGCCGGTGTATTGCAGGCCGGCATGTGGAACGCCATGAACCCGGACGGCAGCCTCACCTACACCTTCATGGAAACCATGGTCGAGATGTACCCCTACTGGTGGGCGAGAACCATCGGCGGCCTGATCTTCTTTATCGGCGTGTTGATCTTCATCTACAACCTCTACATGACGGTGAAAAAAGGCGACGCCCCTTCACCTGCACTTGCTGAAGCGGAAGGGAGGGCCTGATCATGTGGGAAAAGAAACCTGTCTTACTGATGGTCCTGGCAACCGCTGCGATTCTGGTCGGCACTGTTATCACCATGGTTCTGCCCTTTGTCTGGGTCAACACCGAAGCGGATCGGATCGAAGGGGTGGTTCCCTACACCCCGCTGCAACAGGAAGGGCGTGACGTCTATATCCGTGAAGGCTGCAATAACTGCCACACGCAAACGGTGCGTCCGCTGGTCGCCGAGGTCCTGCGTTACGGCGAATATTCCAAATCGGGCGAATTTGTCTACGATCGTCCTTTCCTCTGGGGTTCCAAGCGGACCGGCCCTGACTTGGCCCGTCTCGGCGGCAAATACCCGGATGCCTGGCACTACAAACATATGGATTCACCCCGTTCGATGGTGCCAAAGACCAACATGCCGGACTACAAGTGGCTGCGCGACTATCCCCTCGATGCCGACATGATCCGCCGTAAAATGGAAGTCCTTGATTTCCCGTACACCGAGGCGCAGCTGACTGACCTGAACGGCAAAAACGAGATGGACGCCATCGTCGCCTACATGCAGAAGCTGGGCAGCGACATCCCCTGGCGGCAGGCAGTACAGACTGAGATCGTCGGCGATCTGGTCAATCCGTTCCCCGGTGACAGTGCTGCGATAGCCGTCGGTGCAAAAGTGTACGAAAGCAACTGCGCCGCCTGTCACGGAGCCGCTTTGGAGGGAGACATCGGTCCGGAGCTGACCGGTCTGGGCTACGACGATGCAATTCTCTATGAATTGATTTTTAACGGCATACCGGACAACGGCATGCCAGGATTCTCCTACATCGGTTCGGAGAAAGTCTGGCAACTGGTTAACTTCATTCAGAGCGAGGAATAATACTGATGGATTGGGGTTCTATCCTCTACCTGGGTGTAACAATCGGGCTGTTTGCCATTTTTGTTGTTATCGTAGTGCGGACCTACAGCAAAAAGAACAAAGAGCAAGGCGAGGCGGCCAAATATAAGATGCTGGATGATGATTAATTTGAGACGACCGGTTGTAACGGGTCGCTCCAGATAAAAGGATATCGAGATGAGCAATTCTGATCAGTCGCACGAACAACATGCGGACGGACTCGTTGAAGCGGGCGAGAAAGCACCAATCTACTTCTACCTCTTATTCTTTGGCTTGATTGCCTGGGGAGTCGTATTTATGGGCTATTACCTCTTCAGTGGCTGGAGTTCCGGCAATGAATTCGACGAGAAGATGACCGTACATACCGCTACCTACAACAAGGCGGAGGCACTCAACAGTACTGCAGCTCCTGCGACGCAGACAACATCAGGAGCGATTGACTCAGTGGCACTTTTTGCTGCCAACTGTGCCGGCTGTCATGGCGCCGACGGCAAGGGTGGTTTCGGCAGTGATCTGAGCAGCTCCACCTACAAATATGGCAAAGATGTGGCATCGGTCAAAAGCAGTATTGCTGAGGGCCGCGGCGGCAAGATGCCAGGTTTCGGCAGTCAATTAAGTGCAGCAGAAATTGAGGCGCTCACCGAATTTTCAATCGCCCTATAAAAGAGATGGATGACCGGGGCAATATGCTGCCCCGGTCTAGCCTAGTGTCCCGTGTGATTAATTCCATTGACCATTTTCGGCCCTTTTTGCCGCTGCCCGCATTGCTCAAATTCGGCTTAGCTTTGGCTAGGCCTGCATTTTCGCGCCTTGGCAGCAACAAAAATTGCTCGAAATTGTCACAACGGACTAACCAAACAGGACACTAGCCAATGTCGCACTCTCAGAATACAGACAAACTTCCCGGTTTACTCAGTCCCTGGCGGCGTAGATTTCAATGGCTGTCGTCCCTGCTGATATTACTCCTCCCCTGGCTCCAACCGGGTGGCAACAGTTTGCTGCGGATCGATGTCCCGACCTTGAGCCTCCACCTGTTCGGGCAGGTTTTGCGGATCGAGGAGCTATTCCTTTTTCTCCTTTTCTGCCTGGCCTTCGGCATCAGTTTCCTACTCACAACCCTGATCTCCGGCCGAGTCTGGTGCGGCTGGGCTTGTCCACAAACCACCCTCAATGATCTGGCTGAATGGTTTGCCAGGAAAATCAAACTGAAAGTAGTAGCTAACAAGCTCCAAGGCGATACTTGGCGAAAAGGTTTTGCGCAAACTTTCTACTTGCTGCTGGCTGCACTGGTCTCCGCTAACCTGATCTGGTACTTCATCGAACCACAACGTTTTTTCGGCAGCATGCTGAACGGTCAAATGCACTATGGCGTCTGGCTGACCTTCCTCTGTTTAACTGTCACCATCTATCTTGACCTGGCCCTGGTCCGGCGGCTGATGTGCAAGGAATTCTGTCCCTACGGCCGCATTCAAACAACTTTGGTCGATCCGGCCACCCTCACCTTGCAGATGCCCGATTCGGAAAAAGCGCGCTGCATCAAATGCGGTTCCTGTATCCGCTGTTGCCCGATGGAAATTGATATCCGCGCAGGCTATCAGGTGGAGTGCATCAATTGCGGTCGCTGCCTTGATGCCTGTCGCCAGGTGATGCAAAAACGCCAGCAACCTGGTTTGATCTACTACACCTTTGGCGTTGACAAGTTGGGCACCAAGGCCCTTTTCAATCCGAGAACCATCATCTTGAGTCTGGCGCTGCTCGTCCTGACCTCGATTCTGAGCGTTTCAGTCCTCACCCGGGCCGACGCCTCTCTCAAGGTGGCCGTCTCCCATACGGTCGCGAGTCGTATCTTAAAAGACGGGCAGCAAGCGACATTCTTTAATGCCTGGGTTAACAATCGCAGCACAAACGCAGAGATCTATCACCTTCAGGCGAAAACCCTGGCCGGCAAGGACCTAACCATCAAAGGTCAGACCAAGCAGCTACAATTAGCGGCCGGCCAGAATCAGAAAATAGATTACGTCCTGGTCTCCCCTCCTGCTAATGAGCCATTCATGATAGAATTCATCCTGCTCAACAAAGATGAGCGCCAGCTGGCACTGACAGAAGCTCAGATCACGCCGGTGACTCCATAACGCAAGGACCAAAAATGCCGAAACAATTTTACCCGGCCCTGATCATTTGCCTGCTCGGGGCGTTCCTGCTTTTCTTAGGCTGGTCGGCCTACCAGGCCTCTACCCAGGGAACCCAGGTCACTGACCCCGATTACTACAGCAAGGGACTTAAATACAACTCGACCCAGGTGGAAAAACGCGCGGCATCATCACTGGGCTGGGAGTTAACGACGGAACTGACAGGGAGCATGTTGGAGTTTGAACTTTTGGACAAGAACGGAGAGTCTGTCACTGGGGCAATAGGTAAGCTTAACCTTTATTCTCGCCCGGACAGCGACTTGCTCAATCTACCGCTGGTTGAAACAAAACCTGGTACCTACCAAGTTCAGGTACCTGATCCACTAAAAGGTGAAATCACCATCCGGGTCGAATTTGAACGCAGCGGTGCCCGTATCAACCGCCAATTACTACTCAACATCTGATGACAGAAAGCGCAGCGACAACATTCAAGTGCCTGCACTGCGACGAGGACTTTCCTTATCAAGACCTCGTGTCTACAGAGGTCAATGGGAAAACCTGTCATTTCTGCTGCCACGGCTGCAGTATGGCATTTCAGATTATCAACGGCTCCGGTTTACAGAACTACTACCAACGTCGCGATCGACAAACAGTCGCCAACAAGGAAGCCATCACAACCCGCTTTGATCCGAATTATCTCGCTCAGTTTGTCACCCGGCAGGCCGAAAAATCGAAGCTCAGCCTGATTATCGACGGCATCCGCTGCGCCAGTTGTATCTGGGTGATCGAACGGGTCCTGCAAAAAAAACCGGGCATCATCTCGGCGCGGGTCAATTTTGCGACCCATAGAATCCTGATTGAATTTGACGATTCGTTAATCTCTCCACAAACGATCTGCTCAACCATGACGCAGATCGGTTACATCCCGCGCCCCTACTCGCCAACAGAACTGCAGAAAGCTAATGAGCGCGAACAACGCAGCATCTTGTTCCGCTTTGGTACGGCCGTTTTTTTCTCGATGCAGCTGATGGGCTTCTCCATTGCTCTTTACGCTGGTTACTTTCAGGGCATCCATCCGGACACCAGACAGCTGCTGCAAATTCTTGCCGCCCTGGTGACCACTCCGGTGATATTCTATTCCGGCTACCCGTTTCTGCGCGGGGCCTGGTACAGCCTACTCAACCGGCAACCGAACATGGATCTGCTGATTGCCCTCGGCTCGCTGTCGGCTTACGGTTACAGTCTGGCAGCGCTGTTCCTCGGTAAAGAAGTCTATTTCGACACAGCGGCAATGATCATCACCCTGATCCTGGCCGGGCGTTTATTCGAAACCGGTGCCCGGCAAAAAGCCTCCGCAGGTGTGGACCGCTTGCTGAAGCTGGTGCCCGGCAAAGCAAGCCTGAGGCAGAATGACCAATGGGTGACAATAGACAGTCAGCAGTTAGCTGTTGGCGATCAGATTCAGGTCGTTGCGGGTGAGCGTTTTCCGGCGGATGGCAGAATTATCAGCGGCAGGACAGAAGTCGATGAAGCCGCCGTTTCAGGCGAACCACTGCCGATTGTGAAAGAGAAGGGAGCCAAGGTCATTTCCGGCACCCTGAACCTGACCGGACGGATTGAGGTAGAAATCAGCGCTGCAGCAGCCGATTCTTTCATTGCCCGGGTTGCCGCGCTGGTCGAACAGGCGCAAGCTCGCCAGGCCCCGATCCAGCGACTGGCCGATCGGATCGCAACCCTGTTTATTCCTCTGGTTTTGCTGCTTGCCATCGCCTGCTTTTTTTTCTGGGGCGGCGGACAGGCGGCCTTTCTGCATGCGATCACCGTCTTGGTTGTCGCCTGTCCCTGTGCCTTAGGACTCGCGACACCAACTGCAGTCATGGTCGCCACCGGGCGCGGTGCTGAAGAAGGAATCCTGTTTCGCGGCGGCGATGTTCTCGAAGCGGCGGCGGGCCTTAAGCTAATCGCCTTCGACAAAACCGGCACCCTGACGACCGGCAAACCAACGGTTACCAAGCTCACCCCGGTCGGCATGACCGAGCCGCAATTACTCCAGCTACTGGCCAACGCCGAGGCTGGCAGTCATCACCCTTTGGCCATCGGAATCATGGATTATGCCACGGCAAATGGACTCTCTGCTGTTCTTCCACAAAAATCGACAACAATCCCTGGCCGAGGCATCAACACATCGGGCGCGGATGGTGTTGTTATAGCGGGCAGCAGGCTCTTCCTAAAAGAATCTGGCATCTTGTTACCAGAGACCAGACAAAGATCCTCAAACAGTGAAGTGCATATTGCTCAAAATGGCATTTATTGTGGCTGGGCTGAACTGGCTGACACGCCGCGCGACGATGCTGGCCGTCTGATTCAATCTTTGCAACAAGCAGGCTTTCAGACCTTGCTCTTAACCGGTGACCGGGACGATGTGGCCGCGACCCTGACTGCCCAGCTCAGCATCGATCAGTATTCCGCTCAGTTGACCCCGGCCGACAAAGCACGGCTGATTGCAGAGCTGCCGACCAAAGAGGTGATGATGGTCGGCGACGGAATTAACGATGCACCCGCACTGGCAACCGCACAGATAGGTTGTACCTTGGCCGGCAGCACAGACATCGCCGTTGAGAGTGCCGACCTGATATTGACGCGTGCCCAACTGGGCAAGTTGCTGACGGCCCTCAACCTGGCGCGCAGCAGCATGCGCATCATTCGTCAGAACCTGTTCTGGGCTTTCAGCTATAATTTAATTGCCCTGCCTCTGGCAGCCAGCGGCCATCTGGCTCCTGTCTATGGCGCTGCGGCGATGGCGATCAGCTCCGTTTGCGTTGTGACAAACTCACTCCGTTTGAAAAGGATAAATCTACATAATGCTTAAATCGATCCTGATCCTGATCTTTCTCACCTTTTGTATCGGCACCGGTGTCTGGTTGTTCTTCATATCGGCCGTCAAACGTGGTGATTTCGACGATATCGAAGGGGCAAAATATCGTATGCTGGATGATGACGATGACGAACCAGAAAACAACCAAAACCCGCCAAACGGATCGTGATCTCCCGGTCATAATCTGTTATTTTCGCAAAAATATTAGGGAGATGGAATGGATCCGCTGATCAGCATGGCATTTATGACTGGACTACTCGGCTCGGCCCACTGTATCGGCATGTGTGGCGGCCTGGTCAGTGCCCTGTCTTTAACACCTGACGGTCGCAACAGCGGCCCCCTCTTCCAGCTGCTCTACAACCTCGGCAGGACCCTCACCTACACCCTGATAGGCTTTCTGGTCGGCTGGCTCGGCTCAGCCATGGTCGTAAAAAGTTCGCTCCAGGACGTCGGAAGGTTTTTATTGATCGGCAGTGATTTTTTCATTATCCTGGTTGGCCTTGGAAGTGCAGGACTGTTCAAGAAATTGAATATTATGACTTTGGAACTCGGAGGGCCGATCGGCGGTTTGACCAAGGCGGTTAAAGGGCTGCGAAAGTTCCCTCCCGCCTTAGCAGCTTTGCCGTTGGGGCTGATGTTCGGCTTTCTGCCCTGTGGACTGCTTTACGCCATGGCCTTAACCGCGGCGCAAAGTGCTGACAGCCGGGTCGGTGCCCTCACCATGGCGGCATTTGGACTGGGGACGATTCCAGCACTATTTCTGGTTGGCAGTGCCGCTCAGTGGTTCACGGCTAAGAGAAACTGGTTGTTGAAAGCGGCCGGAGTGATGGTCGCCTTGATGGGCTGCTACAATCTGTTGGCACACATCCGCATGCTTAGTTGACCTGTTTAACTTCGCCTGGCGAAACAGCTGTACGCCCCGGCACAAACTTAGACTTTTGGGTGTCCCACTGATAGCTGCCGGCATCCCAGAGGGCCTCAACCAGATCCCAATCGAGATGCAATTGGCCAGTTTCATCCAGCAGATCTGACACTTCAAGAATTTCAAGATCTTCTATAACGCCATTGCCATCACTGTCCGCCCAATGGAATGGCTGTACTTCCATAGACTTGACGCTTTGCAAAGGGATTGCGGAGCGTTGCCCATCAGGATTGGCAATCAATTCCCCCTGCAAATCGACCATGCTGCCCAACTCAGCATTTTTTGCAACCTCCAAAAGATAAGACACACGGGTCTGTGTCTCTGGTTTGCGAAAAATCCAGCGCGCCTTACCTTCTTCATTATCAAGACCAGATGCTGGCGGTTCCGAAGCAACCAGCTTCCAGCCGGCGGGATATACCTCTCTGAGAATCATCCCTTTTAAAGGCTTTTCAGAGGAGAGATGAACTCTGACCAAAACCCGGCTGCCAGGTGCAGCATAAGCAGGCAAATAACGCTGTGCTTGCATCTTGGGTGGCTGCTGTGAGTTGTTAGTAAATAAAATGACCAGAGTAATTATGACAACAACAGCCACAGCCACATACAACGACCAAGGCTTTTTCGCGGGTTCTATTTCTGAACTATCGTCTGACGATTCAACCACTGCTTCCTGCTTGAGTATTTCCTCAAGTTCAACTTCCAAAGCCTCGGCCAGTTTAATTGCATTGTCACGGCGGATGGTCGGATAACGATTATTTTCCCAACGGGATACGGTATCGGTCGTTACACCAACCACTTTCGACACATACAGTTGGGTTAGGCGTTTTTCTTCTCTGATTCTGCGGATCGCTTCCCCATCTATCGACACGGATGGGGAATGATGTGTTTCAAATTCCATAAAGATGGCCCAAGGATGAAGGGTTAAATGTATCTGGAGTCTAACAGAGGCATTACAAAACTGTAAACAGAAGTTCACACCACAGAAAACACAGCTATCTTCTGACCCGATATCTACTCTTCAATCTACTGAAATCATTCAAAATAAACCCGACATCTTACGACATTCCAGTCGATGTCTAATGAAAATAAAGGTGGGGTATGAAAATATTCAGCACAAATCTGCCACAGACTTTCACACCACACACAAGGAGAATGAAAACGATGAAAAAACTGATGATCTTGTTTGTAGCACTGTCAATGGTAACCGTTGCCGCCTTTTCCGTCATTGCCGCTGACAACAAAGGCCCTGCAGAAGTTAAACTTGAAGCCAGCATGGGCAACGTCACATTTGAACACGCCAAGCACCAAGAACGCGTTGCTGATTGTGTAACCTGCCATCACGCTGGTGTCGAGGCCGGGACCTGCAGCAGCTGTCACGGCGAAAACCCTGAAGCTCCAAAAGCAAAAAAAGTTTTCCATAAACTTTGCAAAGACTGCCACAAAAAAGAATCCGGCCCAACCAAGTGTAAAGCCTGCCACGTTAAGTAAAGACAAACACTTAATAGAGATTAAAAAAGCGGGTCGTTATTCGACCCGCTTTTTTAATGCATACCGAACTATATGATTGTATCTGCGCCACCATAAGAAAATAAATTTTTTCTTATTTTTTAGTTGACATTAATGTATGTACGCTTATAATAAGAATCAAACAAGAAACAAACTCTCTCTAAACAACTTTTTGCCCCGTGTTCTCCCTCCTGACGCGGGGCTATTTTTTTGCATTCTCTCGGCGCATTACTAAATTGCCTTAAAAATCTTGAGCAAATGTGGCACCAGCTGTTTTTTTCGCGATAGCACCCCTTTTAAGCGATACAGGTTCTTCTCTTCCTGCGGATAGCCAATGATGTAGGGCAGTTCACTCGGACCGGCAGTCAACAATAGGCTGGTCTCCATAACGATATCGGTGACCAATAGTGCAGCCAGCTCATAACCTTTTTCTTCTCGGATTGACTGCAGTTCTGCCTGCAATTCACTGCTCCGCTGATAAAAAGAATGAAAATTAACCACCTCGACCTGGCCAAGGCCGAGCAAGCAATCACCAGCCGAGTATTCTTTAAAATCGGTCAACAGGAGATCCCGCGCCGGAGCCCCGCTGGCCATCGGACTTCCAGAAGCAAACAGCTCATTACCGAATTCTATGTGCTCTAGACCAGCTAGTTTTTCCAGCCAAGGCACCAGCTGTCGATCTACTTCAGTGGTCGTCGGAGACTTTAGAATAACGGTATCTGACAACAAACCAGCCAACAGCAGACCGGCAATTTTAGCTTCCGGGTCAATTCCTGCCTGCTGGTAAAGGGTTGCAACCAATGAACAGGTACTACCGACAGGTTGATTGATAAACCTGATCGGCGTATCCGTATGGAAATTACCGAGCCGATGATGATCGATGACTTCGAGAACTTCAACTTTTTCGGCGCCAGGAACTGCCTGAGACAGCTCATTGTGATCAACCAGAATCAATTTGACCGGCGAACTCTTGATCAGGTGGCTTTTGGTCGCGATCCCCCAAACACGCTCGTCAGGGGAAACGACTATCGCGCCCGGACTCTTACTATGCATCAGTTTCAAACGCAGATCATCAAGCAGATCATTGGGAGTGACACGCAAAAAATCAGGTTCGACCAACTCTCCAACCGGGGTTGCCATGCGTGTCAACCAGACACTGTTCGCCGTATCGTAAGCACTGACCAGAACCGAAACACCCTTTTCCACGGCAGCGGCAAGCAATTCTTCGCTAACAGCCGATTTTCCGGAGACGATCAATAACCGTACTCCCGCTTCGATTGCCATTTTCTGTATACCGTCTCGGTCGCCGGTGATCAGAATCGTTTTTTCAGGTACAATCTCATCGATCCAATTGCTGAAACTTGCTTCACAACGCGCGCCGACGTAAAGATTAAAATCCTCGACCTGTTCCGCATCGAACAAATGTGCTGTCGTTGCGCCCAGACAACTTTGAATAGAAGCCAAAGAAGCCCGGACCCGCCGCAACTTTTCCGGATCGACCGGCACCAGAAAGACCTCTGAGGCAGTTTTGAGCAGCAACAAGCCCTTGGGGTGGAAATCGTCATCAACAACCGGGAGCATCCGGATCTGATGCTTGTGATAGAGTTCTATCGCCTTTGACATGGGCGTAGACTCGTGAATACTGACAACCTCTTCGGTCACCACGTCCTTGATCCGTGGGTACACATCCGTAAGCAACACCGGAACCGGGACCCCGATCCGTTCAAGGACGAATTCTGTCTGTTGATTGATGTTGCCCGCCCTGGCCGGCAGCAAGTTCGTCATTCCCTGCTGACGGCGCAAATCGGAATACGCGATAGCGCTACAGATAGAATCGGTGTCAGGGTTTCGATGCCCGACAACATAGATTTTTTCAGCTGATTTCATCACAGACTCCATGGAAACAAGATGTTCCCGGAAACTATTATCACTCCACAGATCAACTGTCAGCAAAAGATATAAAAAAAGCCTGCACCGGAAAGGTACAGGCTTCTCGTTCAGCTATCAAAAGAAGAATCAGTTTGAAACCTGGGCGAGCGTTGTCACATTCCGCAGCACACCTTTCACATCACCAAGCCCTATCACATTCTTGATAATGCCACGCTGCAACCGGTTGTTCTCATCGAAACTGACCAGCAATTCGCGACCATTGGTTTTGAAAATAGATGGGTCAACCAATACCTTGCAAAGCGTTCCCTGGTTGGCAAAAAATTGCTTATCGGACTTCAAATCGGCAACCGGGGTGACAACGATGTCTTCGACCCCCTTACGGTGAAACGTCGGCATGTGAATCGTCTGCTGAGCTATTGAGCCGAAAGCTTCTAAACGTAAATTGTAGAAAGCGCTTAAAATATCAAATACCGGACCAGCGGTTTCAAGCGGCAGGTTTTCATCCGCAATAATCCGATTGTACTTTACCTTTTTGTAGTGCACCTGGCGCTTTTCATAATCGAAGGTATAGCGCTTTCTTTTTTCCCGCAGTTCCTGCCCTGTTCCTTTAAAAGTATGCGAGCTGTGCATCAGCGGGCGTAAAAAACCGTCCGGACCTATTTCCATCAGTGTCTGATATTTCTCGACCCTGTTTTTCGTCACAACGCTGGCAAAGCCACGCGTGCGCGCTTCCATCGTCGCCAAATAGGTACCTGGCTGGTCCCCTCTTTGCAGACGAATGGAACCTTCGGCAAGGCGTTTGAACCAGAGGAAAGAGACATCGTAAGCCAACTGCTCACCAACAAGACCCTCAACAGGATGCAGGTTCGCTTGCAGTTCTTCCGCATAAGCAGTCATCTGCAGAGTCAACGTGATCAGCAAGGCCGTCAGTATTGAGATGAATTTGTTAAACATTATATAACCTGTCGTAGAAAAACCGGTTTTGACCTGTCGTCTTTTTGCCATACTGTGGCGAGCAAGCATCGAATCATTCTCCCGCCAGAAACGGAAGTAAATACTCCTCATTCGTAAAACCGATATATTTTAAAGTAAAATCAGATGCTTCGATAATTCTCATTATTTATCCGGCTATTAGCCAATCTGCTTGCAGATTTAAACCATCAAGAATAGTGCCAGCAGTAGCCGGAAAAACAAGTTTATTTCTTCCCTGTTGCTGGCTAACTGTGAACTTATTGCTGAATAAAGACACTTGACGAATGCTATTGTTACAATTAATATCCATATATTCAAAATTTCACTAAAGGCAATTAAACATGACTGAGACTGCAGAAAAACTCCCCTTTGACAAAGAGCAGGACTACGATCGTGAATCTGAAATTTTAAAGGTTCTCGGACACCCGATTCGCCTGAAAATCGTTGCCGGCCTGATGTCTCAATCGTGCAATGTGAAGAAGATCTGGGAATGTCTCGGCCTGCCCCAAGCAACCGTTTCGCAACACTTGGCTCTGCTAAAAAATAAAGACATCATCTCGGGACGTCGTGAAGGGGTAGAGGTTTTTTACCAGGTCACCTCGCCGGAGGCAAAACGGATTGTTGGAGCCATTTTCGACGGCGGCATAAACTGCGGTCAGGATTGATCATTTGAATTTAAACAAAAAACGGCCACTCGAAAGTGGCCGTTTTTTGTTATAGATTTTGCTGAGAAATTATTTACCGGCGCGGATTGCCGCAACCGTCTTGCCACGGATTCCCCAGTTTTCAGCCGGGATCTCTTCAATAATCACGTGAGTTGCCTCCGGATTTTTACCAAGCACTTCCTTCATCGCCACGGTAATCCGATCCATCAACTCCTCTTTCTTCTCTTCACTGATTCCACCAACAGTTTGTACAGTTATAACAGGCATCTGGCGGCCTCCTTTCGCGGGGATCAAATTTAAGACACCAGTATAGCCCGCGTGAAAAAAGAATCAATAGGCAAATGAAGTTCTAACATCGCCGGGCGAGAAGATAGATGACCTCATAAGTCGCTGGAATTCCTTGTTCACGACCATACAGGTCGGTATATTGGGCGATCATATCCTGCATCACCCGCCGCGAGGCCAGACCCTGTGGCCGTTTCTGATTGGCATTTTGCGCACCAATCTTTTTCAAACTGCGCAATAGCTCAGGAACGTCAGTATGCCATTCTACTTCAAATTCAGAATTCAGGGAGAGTAACTGAAATCCCTCACCCAAAGCGTCCGCCACGGTTTCAAGGGCAGGAAAAATCTGCACATGAGATCCCCCCCCTGGCAAAACAGATTGATGAGAGCTCCTCAACTCGTAAAGGGTCTTCTCTCCGAACAAAGCCAGCGCGAAGATCCCTCCTGGCCGCAACAACCGTTCAACTTCGCAAAACGCATTCGGCAAATCATTGAGCCACTGGTAAACAGAACTTGACGCCACAAGCCCAAAGCTGTTTGCGACAAAAGGCAATGCTGCGGCATCGGCGTCGCACACCGGCGATTGAGGTATAGTCTGCTGGACATGCTGACACATGCCGTGGGCGATATCAGAAAGAACCAGTTTCAGATCGGGCTGCAAATCAAACAGTTGCTGACTGAGCATGCCGGTTCCACAACCGATCTCCAGTGCCAACGGCCACTTCCCCCAGTGTCGCTGCAGTCTTATCGCCAAGTTCTTGGCAACTTTATGCTGTACCCGAGCATAGCGGTCATAGTCACGCGCATGACAGGAAAAATGCTGCCGGACCTGACGTTTATCTATCATCATTTCAACTGTTACTGGAGAAAGCTCAGACACTGCTTCACCGCCTCCCGTGGTTGACTGAAAAACGGTGCATGGCCAACATCCGACAAACGACATAATCGAGCATTCGGCAATTCTGCCGCCAGATATTCTCCAGCGCCCAGGGGGATTATCTGATCGAGAGCACCATGCATCACCAGGGCTGGTTGTCTCACTTCACTTAGAAGTTGACGTAAATCTTCCTGTCCAAGAACCGTCAAAGCTTTACGTGCCTGATCCGCCTGTGGCAATTGACCAGGCCGAACGGCAAAGCCAAGAATTTGACGATAACGCTCCTTCGTCAACTCATCTGCAGCAAACTGCTGGTTGAAAAAATCGCCCAAAGTTTTCTCGTAAGCGCGGCCGAGATTGCGATCCAACGCTCTCAGTTGCGTTACCGGCAAACCGTACGGCCAGTCCTCACTTTGACAAAACCGGGGGGTCGTCGCTATCAGTAATAGCTTATCTATCTCCAGAGAACCGGCTGCCGCCATTTGCAGTGCCACCTGGCCACCTAGCGACCAGCCGAGCAACGCCGTACTCTCAGCGGCAACTTGCGCGGCCCAGACTTCGATCGCAGTGGCGAAAGATGATAGTTGATATTCAGCTAATGGCTCAGACTGGCCATGCCCGGGAAGATCTGGGCAGAGCACCCGGTAGTGCCCCGCGAACAACGGCGCGACTTCACTGAATACAACAGAAGACATTGACCAGCCATGAAGCATGATGAGTGGCGTCCCGGCCCCCCATTCACGCCAGGCCATTTTCTGACCGGAGGGCAGGTCGCAAAGCTGTAAAGATGGCAACTCAGGCATCAGCCAGTCCCTCCTGCACGACGGCGATCATCTGTTGAGCCGCCTGTCGGACTTCCGCCAGAGTATGATCAGCCATCAACGTGGCCCGCAAACGACAGGTTCCCGGTGCCACCGTCGGTGGACGGATCCCGCTAAGATAAATACCCCGGGTAAAGAGTTGCGCTGCGGCCTGCATGGTCGGTTCCGGCGCGCCGATCAAAACCGGCACTATCTGGGTACTGCTGCCGCACAGATCAAAACCGGCAGCCGCTAATAACTGGCTGAACAACGTTCTATTGGCTTCAAGTTGGCTACGGCGGCGGGCGCCCTCTTCGCTAGCGATCAGATCGATGGCCGCCATATTGGCAGCCAGTACCCCCGGGGGCAGGCTGGTGGAAAAAATAAAGCTGCGAGAACGATTGATCAGCGTATCGATCACCTCCTGCCGGGCAGCGAGATAGGCGCCAAAACTACCGAAAGCCTTACCGAAAGTCCCCATCTGCAAATCGATCTGCTCAAGGCAGTTGAAATGTTCTGCCGTTCCTCGACCGGTCGCCCCCAACACACCGCCCCCGTGGGCATCATCAACCATCAACCAGGCGTTGAAACGTTGCTTTAATGCCACCAGTTCGGTCAACGGTGCGACATCACCATCCATGCTGAAGACGCCATCAGTAACGATCAGCCAGCGCCCACTCCGCTTGCCGGTTTCCTGCTGCAAAACAGCTTCCAGCGCAGCCATATCGTTGTGAGGATAAACA
Source organism: uncultured Desulfuromonadales bacterium (assembly GCA_945787295.1). The sequence continues at coordinate 33,977 of CALZHQ010000002.1, read as the reverse complement.
ACGATCCGGGCACCGGACAGCCGGCAACCGTCGATAATAGACGCATGATTGAGACTGTCGGAAAATACCGTATCAGCGGAACTGAGCAGCCCCTGAATGATGCCATTATTGGCTGCATATCCGGTGTTAAAAACCAGAGCTGCCTCTGTCCTTTTAAATGCAGCGACCCTTTCCTCCAACCGGTGATGCAGTGACATGCTGCCGGAAATCAGCCGACTGGCACCAGAACCGACACCATAATCCCTGGTTGCCCTGCAGGAGGCCTCAACCAAGGCCGGATGATTCGCCAAACCAAGGTAATTGTTCGAGCAGAGCAACAAGTAATTTTGCCCGCCGATCTGTACCCGGGGCCCCTGGGCTGACTCAATTTCACGCAAGCTGCGCAGCATACCTTTCCCGGTAAGCTCGCGCAGATAATCCTGCAGTTGCTTCATCCCGCATCCCTCCAACGCCGCGGCGGATAGATCCGTCCGATCCGCTTGATCAGAAACGGCTGACGTTCCAACCATTTGATCAAAGTGGCCAAACGCTCTTTACCGGAACGGATAAAAAAGGCGCGGCCGCCACGCTCTTCAGCGACCGGCTTGAGCTGGCTGATCCGCTGATAACCCGACTCCTTGGAAGCGACATAACCGGCCAGATAATCGGGATCATCCGACCAGCAGAGCTCAGCGACCAGAGCGGGAGCATTGACGACCTTCGCAGCCAAGGTCATTGCTTCGACGACATGGGGATTATCGAGGTCATGTACGCTAAGTGCAGTCAGTAGCTGCTCACGAGCATCTGCAGTCAAATCCATGCGGCTGACCCTGACACCTCGGAAAGGGTCATTTTCCAAACGCTCTCCGGTATCAGCATCGACCAGCATGGCTCCGCGCATGCTCTGCCCGTCTGGAGCAGCTCCAGCGGCCAGGTCGTGCATCGCGCGCTCAATGGCAGATTGCGCAACCCGGCAGGAGGTCAAAATCTCCCTGGCTAACTCGCGGCCCTGTTGCCAGCTGTAAACTTGATTATTGTAAAGATCCGGCAACCGGCCCATCTGACATTGATTCGCCTCTATCGGTTCAACCCGAAAACTGATCCGCTCCGCCTGGCCACGTGGGTGCTGCAATGCCCGTTGCAGCATCTCGACAGCAACCGACTCCAACTCTGCAGTTCCGAGCAACCGTTCGGCTCCTGAAATATGCTTGCCATCCAGCTCAGCACGCATTCTCAAACTGTTTAGTAGTTCAGACATGGCGGCGAAATTATCATTTCAACAGACGCCTGTCAACCAACCGAAGTCCTCCGGTTTACCAACTGGCAGTTCACTTTTCCTCTGCAGCATGTTAATTTCCAAACGGATCTAAACATCTTTTTTTCTGACAAATGAGTTTTACTGTGACCAACCTACACTTGCTACAATCTGCCACACTGGTTTACAGCCTTGCAGTTCTAGGCTACTTGCTGCTGATTATTTTCAAAAAACGCTGGCTGCAGCGCTCGGCCCAAGCCTGTATTGTCATCGGCTTTCTGCTGCAAAGTGCCTGTTTGATCTGGCGCTGGAATCTAGCCGGCTTTCTGCCTGTGACCAACCTCTTCTCCACCCTGTTCTTCTTCAGTTGGGCGCTGGCCGCCTGCTATCTCTATTTTGAATTCCGTTATCGAATAGCAGCCAGTGGTCTGTTTGTCATGTTTCTCAACTTAAGCTTACTGTTCGTTGCCCTCAGGCGTGATGCAGCGCTACCAACCCTGGTGCCAGCCCTGGATACGCCGTTCTTCAGCCTGCATATCGTTTTTTCCTTTCTCGGCTATGCCTTTTTTGCCATGGCCTTTTCCCTCGGCGTGCTCTACCTGCTGCAGCGCTATCTGCCGCATCAGCAGCTCCCGCCATTGACAACCTTGAGAAAGCTCAACGAGGAAGCCATTTTTCTCGGCTTCGCTCTCTTTACTCTCTGCTTGGTGGTCGGTGGAATCTGGGCCTACTGGGCCTGGGGATACTATTTCTCCTGGAACATCAAAGGGGTCTGGTCATTCCTCGTCTGGCTGTTTTACGCCGGCATGTGTCACGCCAAATTCGTTCGCCGCTGGCAGGGGACCGGCTATGCGCTACTGTCGATTGCCGGTTTCGGCGTGGTGCTCTTCACCTATCTCGGCATCGGTCTGTTGCTGGAAAGCAACCACCCCCTGGAGTAACCACTGATGCTGCATCGATTCTGGAATATATGCTGTTCATTGAAACTGGCCATCTACCTGGCGTCGGCCGTCACGATGCTGTTGATGGGGGGGTCCCTGCTGATCCCTTACAATAATCGAATTTTCGGCCCGATGGACCGGATGGCCGCCGGGGACTGGTTACAGCAGATCGCGTCAGCTAACCTCGATAAGACCTGGTGGTTCTACCTGGCGGCGGTTCTGACTGTCTTGTTCGGCCTGAACACCGTCTGCTGCTTTATCGACTGGCTCTGGCAGTTCCGCAGCCGCTGGCGGAAAAGTGGCGAGTATCTCCTGCACCTGGGAGTCGTGCTGGTCCTGATCGCCTACCTCTGGGGCAGTGCCGCAGGCTGGCGGCACAACGGCATGCAGTTCCGGATCGGTGAAGTAACACCTCTACCGAACTGGCCCGGCCATTTTCTGCGGGTTGACAGCTTTAAACCGATCATGGTGCCGAATGGCCCACCGCGCGATATGATTAGCGAAGTCAGCCTGCTGCGTGGCGATGAATTATTGTTCAACGGTAAAACGCAGATCAACCAGCCACTGCTGCATAACGGAATAGTTGTCACACCGGTCTCCTTCGGTCAGCAACCGGTTGGCTTCCGGGCCTCGCTGCCCGGCATCCGCTCAATTGAACTTGTCGCTGGCAGTCGAATCGACTTGCCAGTCGGCGGCCGACTGGACATCCTCCGCTTTCTTCCCGATGCGAGCAAAAGATCGGATGGAGAAATCCTTTACCGCAGCGATCGTCTCGGCAACCCGGCCTTCGAACTGCGCTACCTGTCCAAATCTGGAGACCAGTGGCGAGGTTGGTACTTTGCCCGCGAACACGTCCCCAGCGGACTGCAGTCAAGAGGTGTGCAGATTCGCCTGCTGGCACCAACCTATGACAACTACAGTTCCCTGACGGTCAATTATGATCCGGGTGCAAGACTGGCTACAGTCGGTAGCGGCTTAATGACTCTCGGGGTGTTGCTCGCCCTTTTCTCCTTTTACCGCAAACGCAAACAACACGACCGACCAGAAATCTGATTGACAGTTCAACTATTTAGCTTTACATTCAGCCTTTATTACAGAGGGCTAATAGACTATGAGTGAGCGGATACTGATTGTTGATCACGTAGAAGATCGTCGTGAGCACCTGGTTTCGATGCTTGAAGAGCATGGTATGACTGTTGTGCAGGCGTCCTCATGTGAAGATTGCCTGAAACTGCTGGATCAAGACAGCTTCCCGATCATCTTAAGTGAAACTGATCTGCCTCGCAAAAGCGGCCTCTACCTGCTCAAAGAAGCAAAAGCCATTCAGCCGCAAACAGAAGTTATCCTGCTGACCCATAACGCCTCGTCCTTTACCCTATTACAGGCCATCCGCCATGGCGCATATGACTTTATCCTGCGCCCGATAGACAGCAGTGAAATTCTCTTCAACACCCTTTGCCGGGCTCTTGCTCACATTCAGCAACGTTCCGAACGCGACAATCTGCTACTGGAACTTGAGAGCAAAAATCGCTCACTCAATCAGGCCCTGCATCGCCTCAAGTCATTAACCGAAAATATTAAGCGGATGGCTGAAGCAGATCAGGTTGAAGAAATCTTCCGCATTATGCTGGATGCGGCAACCACTGAGCTGCAGGCCGGCAATGGCTTGATTGCCCTCTTTAACCGCAGTGGCGAGGCCCTGGCTATAAAACTAAGTCAAAAGGTACCGACCGAACTTAGCAACCGTTACGCAAAACAGCTGCCGAGCGGGCTGATTCAGGTTATCGCCCAGCGCGGCAAGCCGGTCTTGGTCCCTGACCGATTATCTCGCGGCCTGGCGGAACTGACCGTTGCGGAAGAAAACGAATTGCTAAAGCTGCCCGGCTTAATCTCAGTGCCATTGCATCTGAACAATCGTGTCGCCGGAGTTATGCTGCTGAGCGGTCACCCGCCCAAAACTCCATTTACCGAACACGACCTCCTCTATTTAAGTCAGCTAGCGACCCACTCTCAATTGCAACTGGAAAAAGTTGGGCAGATCCATCTGTTGCGACGCAACAATGGTGCGACGCTGAAACCGGTCAATCTCGTCAAGGGCTGACAATTCTTCTCAGCGATAGTGAAAAATCCATACCCCGCGCTCTGGATCGGTTTCAGGAAAATCATCTCCAGGCTGTAGTTTCTGCTGCAATTTCATTTCAGGTCGCAGCTCGGCAAATAGTTCGAGCAGAAATTCCGGTGGCAGGTGCGGGCCGTTGAGACAAGCGATAAAATCTCCCCCCGGCGCCAGGAGATCAGGGATTTTGCGTAATAATTTTGGCCAGTCACGCTCAGCTTTAAAGCTTTTCCCTTGGTAAGCGGGAGGATCGCAAATAATCACTTCAAATGGAGCCAAGCGCCGCAATCGGCTCATGCTGCGGAAAAATTCCAGCGACAAAAAACTGACTCGGCGCAAATCCTGCTGATTCAATTGATGATTAAATTTCCCCAGTTCCAGGGCCCCACGATTCATATCCAGATTAACTATCTGCTCGGCCGTGCCGGCAAACGCGGCTACGGAAAAACTGCAGGTATAGGCAAACAGGTTCAGTACACGTTTTCCTGCGGAAAGTTTGTTGACCAACGCTCGTCCGCCAGCCATGTCTGGGAAAAAGCCGATATTCTGAGCTTCCCCCAAACGCAGACGAAATCGTAAGCCAGCTTCCACGGCATTAACTTGTTCAGGTTTCTTTCCCCAAAGCAAACGTACCGGGCCATCTGTCAAAAAACGCTCTTGCAGAACAATACCTTCCATATCCTCAATTTGCTCATTGATGAGAGTGACAAGTTCAGACAACCAGTCTTCTGTTCGTGGTCGATAAAGGCTCACCAAGACGATCGGACTAAACCAGTCAATCAACAGATCGTCATAGCCCGGAAAACAATGGCCGCGACCATGGAACAAACGCCTGCTTTCCTCACCCAGAGGCAGGTGGCGTTCTATTTCTTGTTTGACGATGTGCATTCAGAGATATCAATCCTGTAAGTATTTTTCTCAATTTGGCCTGACAACGAACCGTCACCAAATAAATATGCTAATAATATCAGGTAGAAAAGTGAAACGAATCAGGCCATAATAAACAAGACATGTTACCGGAGGCCGTTAAATGAAAAAAATCAATTTACTGATTTTCGCACTCGTCATTATCATATCAGTACTGGCACTGACAATCTTTTTGAAGCAGAGTCCGCAGCCAGAGCAACCGATCACCCCGCCGGCAGAGGTTGAAACGCCAAGTTTACCTGACAAACAGCCGATCGTTCACTACCCCGTCCCGGTGCCACCGCAAAAGCCGAGCACAGACGCAGAGCCGGAAGAAGAACAGCAGCAGGAAATCGCCGCAGCGGTCCCTACCCTGCCGGAGGAACTACCACCGGTCCAGCAGAGCGATAAAAGCATTCAAGAAGCGCTGACCGGCTTGAAACTGAAGAAAACTCTGTTCGCATTAATTCTGAGCGAAAACTTCATTCAAAAGTTGGTCACCACCATCGACAACCTCCCGGAAAAACGGTTGCCCCGGGCTCATCTGCCGGTAGCTTCGCCCAAAGGACGTTTTATCACTTCAGGGACTGCCGACTCCCCCCAGACCAGCCGTCGAAATCGAGAACGCTACAATACCCACGTGCAACTCCTGGAGGCCCTCAATCAGGAATTGGTCGTAAAAATTTACGTTTACTTCTACCCATTGTTCCAAACAGCATATGAACAGTTGGGGTATAAAAATTCCTATTTTAACGATCGCCTCGTTAATGTCATTGACCACCTGCTGGAGACCCCAACCCCGGCGGAGCCGATGCCACTTGCTCAACCGTCCGTTCTTTTCACTTTTGCCGATCCTTTGCTTGAGAAGCTCTCTTCAGGGCAAAAAGTCCTGCTGCGCATCGGACCGGAGCATCGCCTAAAAGTCAAAAAGATCTTAAAAAGCTATCGTCAGCAGCTGGTCAATCTGCAGCCGTAAAAAAAAGCCCATCCTGATTGGATGGGCTTTTGAAATAATGAGGCTGTTACTACCGCTAATATAATGCGTGTATCATCCGCCGTTCTGGACCTTGGTAGGTGCGATGAGCGAAACGACGAACAGGATCAATCCCAGGATAGACCCACCCATCAGCTCGCTGAAACTTGACGATGCTATCGTTTTCAATCAGGCCCTGCAATATATTAGGCTCAACCATATCCATCATACCATCTTGATAAACAACCGGGACGTCTTTCATCGCTTACCTCCTTTTACTGTTGACAGGATAGCATCAATCAGCAGCGGGGCAAAGGCCTAGCTAAAAAAAACACCTAAATATCAGCCACTTAATTTAACCAAATTAATCCCAGGAGTTCCAAAACAATTTCTTACATAACTAAAAAAACCGGCTTAAGCCGGTTTATATTTGAACAGGAGGCAAAGCTTAATTTCTTCTTTCAGGGCCTGAATATTCACCGACCACGGGATTTCGGATCGGATCAATTCCGACGGTCACCCAACCGGTCGAGCGCATGAATTGTACTATTTTTCTTCTATCTATCAGCTTTTGCAGTTTGCGCGGTGCAACCTGCTCAATTTTTCCTGTACTGTGACGAACGCGAATTAACAAGGATCTACCTTCCCACGCCAGCGGGCCAATAAGAATTATGCATTAACCGATGTGGAGCGGATTTTACCTGAAGTCCATCCGCAAAGGCCAGCTATTTTCTTTTTTCACCCTCAAGATCGAACATGATCGTAGTCCTGCGCTCAGGACCACGGTAACGCCCTCGCAATGAACTTCTGATCGGATCTTCCCCCAGGGTGACCCACCCGGTTGAACGCTCAAATTGTTCAATCTCACTCATAACAATCAGCTCGTCGAGCTTTCGTGATGGGACAAGATCGATCCTGCCATCTTTGTATCTGACGCGTATCAGCATCAGGGCTACCTCCGATCCTAATCGAGTAAGGCATCAATTGCGTTGAAGTTAAATCTTTTTTCCGCCAAATCGGTAATCAGGTGCAGTTTATGCGTATCCTCCACCGTCAATTTTGAAACATCATCCCGGATGATTTCAAAAACAGATGAGGAGGTACGTCCGGCACGCATGTAAGGAATACCACTGTTGTCGATAATTGTCTGGGTAATATGGCTTATCTGTCCCACACCGGGAATAATAATACCAGCAATTTTCTCTCTATATTCATCAATCCGATAAAGATTGGCGATGGTCACCAACAATTCGTCTCGACTGCTGTTCACAATAACCAGTGTTGAATCCTTTAGCAGCTCCGCGACCCGCTGGGCAGATGCAGCACCGATCTGGACAGTATGAACGATCCGCTGCCCCTGCTCATCAGTTGCGTGTAATTTGATCCCTAAGACATTAGCAATCCGGCGCAAGGTCGGATTTGCCAAGATCGGCTGGTAGTTAAAACCACCGATCACCTGGATACCTTCGGGTTCAAAAGCCCTTTCCAGATATTTCAGCGTCTGTTCACGTTTCTCGGCAATGATCTTATTGACCAGAATCGCCTTGACGTTTGCCCGCTCTTTTTGAAATAGAGCATGGTTCATCAACGCGGAATCTACAACATTCCCCAAGCCCCCTCCTGTCACCATCACAACTGCGGCATCTGCTTCTCTGGCAATTCGGCCATTATTGCAGCCGAACACCGAACCGACCCCAGTGTGCCCGGCCCCCTCAATGATCAGAAAATCATTCTTGGCATCCAGTTCGGCAATGGCATCAAACATTCGCTGGATCTTATCATCACGTGACAGTTCCCCATCCATCATCCGCCGGGTATCACCCTGCTGCAAGACAAATGGAGACATCAACGGCAGGTCATCTACTAAGCCAAACATCCGGGCCATCAAGATGGCATCTTTATCTGCAACCAATCCATTAAACTCGACCGGTTTCGGTCCGATCGGTTTCACAAAACCCACGCGATCATATTTTTTCAAAGCCATATGCATCAGCGAAAGACTGGTGGTCGTCTTACCACTGTTCATTCCTGTAGCCGCTATAAATACCTTCCGGGCCATATCATCTCCTTTGCAAACTGCCCCGAATAATACAACAATTCTAGTCAAGATAACATGTAAACAAAGTAAGAACAGAAAAAAGGGGTGTCCCTGATAGCGGCACACCCCGAGGGGAATTATGTCTTTTGCCGCAGCCTATGCAGGCAACTCACTTTCTAGTCTGGCCTGAGCGAACAACCCACTACTCAAATATCTCTCACAAATGTTGATTACAGCCCATTTTTAGACGTTATAGGCGCCATTTTATTTGACAATAAGGACTCAAAAGGTAGCATTTGATTAAAAGTAATCCCACCCTGACTCAGTTGGAGGCAGCAATGAAAATTGTCCTGAAATTGTTATTAATCCTAACATTACTGCCTGTGCTCGCTACAGCAGAAAGACTGCAGATCACTGAAAACACAGCGCTTAGCTTTGACATTCCCCAGGGCTGGGAATGGGCCAAAGAACCACCTGCAGCATTACTTGAAGAAATGGCCGAGCACATCGGTCACGAATCCGAAGGAAAAGGCTACTCGCCGACCCAGGAACAACTGCTTGACGCGGCTAAAAAGAGGCTCAAAGCCAATGAAGTTCTACTTTACAATCCCCAATCTACAGCCTTTATGACTCTGGATCTGAGCCATCTAAAAAAAGGCGAGCGGGCGCCGAGCAAAAAAACCATCAAGCTTTCGGCTAAATATGCTGGTCAATCCCTGGAGCAGGAAGAGGGAGTTAGTCAATTGACGGGGACAAGCAAAGAAATCAGCATCAACGGTGCCTGGTACGCTTACCGTTATGATGCCGACTATCTACACCATGACGAAAAAATGCATTTTTCCGGGGTTATCGGCTTTGCCTCTCCAAACTGGTTTTTTTTCTACTTTACCGACTATCTGCAGGATCCTGCCGATCAACAGAAAGCTGAAGATATTTTCAAATCTATTCACATAGAGCAAAAAAAACTGTAACCTCTGCCGATTTTTCAGCAAAATCTAGACAGCAAAGGCCACCTGAATGAGGTGGCCTTTGCTTAAAACTACAATTTAGTACAACGAATTAGCCGGCAGAAACTTTAATCTGAGCTGTACGCAAAGCCTTCTGAATCGTCGTCACAAGGCCATCGGCATCGAGACCCAGTTGGCCACGAAGTTCGGCTTGCGTTCCCTGTTCGATAAACTGGTCGGGGATACCGACTCGGATCACTGGAGTCGACAACCCCGAATCGTTCAGTAATTCCAGGACCGCCGCCCCAAAACCACCCTGCAGGGCATTTTCTTCAGCGGTCACCACAAGGGGCACCTGCTCTGCCTGGGCCAGGAGCAAATCCCGGTCGAGCGGCTTGACAAAACGAGCATCGACGACGCTGACTTCAATCCCCTGCTGAGAAAGCAGCTTGGCTGCCTCCAAAGCCTCACCGACCATGACGCCAACAGCAACGATCAGCGCATCACTTCCCTGCCGCAGCAGTTCACCCTTGCCGACTTCCAGCGGCTCAATGGCCCCCTCTAAGGGCAATCCAACACCATTGCCCCGCGGATAACGATACGCAAAAGGTCCGTCCGTTAAAGTTGCAGTTTTCATAATCCGCCGTAGCTCAACCTCGTTGCGAGGAACGGCAAAGGTCAGGTTCGGAATATGTCGCATAAAGGACAGATCGAAAACGCCATGATGCGTCGGCCCATCGGCCCCCACCAGTCCACCACGGTCCATCGCAAAGGTGACTGGCAGATTCTGCAAACAGACATCGTGCAGGATCTGATCGTAGGCGCGTTGCATAAAGGTAGAATAGATGGTTACAACCGGCCGCAATCCACGACAGGCCAGCCCGCCTGCAAAGGTTACGGCATGCTGCTCTGCGATCCCGACATCGAAAAATCGCTCCGGGAAGGTCTCGGCAAAAGAGTTGAGGCCGGTTCCCTCCGCCATCGCCGCAGTAATGGCGACAACCCGCTCATCTGCACGCGCCAGTTCAACCAGAGTATCGCCGAACACACCCGTGTAGGATGCTGCGCTGCCCGGCTTGCCACCCTTCACTTCTCCGGTAACCGGATTGAAAGGCCCTACTCCGTGATATTTGGGCGGGTTCTGCTCCGCCGGCTCAAACCCCTTGCCCTTTTTCGTCGCAACATGCAGCAGAACCGGGCCGTTGATATGGGAGACGTTTTCCAGGGTTTCCATCAGTTCATCGAAGTTATGACCGTCGATGGGACCGAAGTAATCAAATCCAAAACCTTCGAAAAGCATTCCCGGCGTCATGAAACCTTTCAAAGATTCTTCCGCCCGTTTGGCGATATTCACCAGATCCTTGCCGAATCCGGGCACGTGGCTGAGGATATTTTCCGTCTCTTTTTTGAAACGGATAAACGTGTCTGACGAAAGTTTACGGCTTAAAAAGGAGGAGAGTGCACCAACATTTGGTGATATCGACATCTCATTGTCATTGAGGATAACCACCATCTTCTGCTTCAGATGCCCGGCATGATTCAGCCCCTCAAAAGCCATTCCGGCGGTTAAGGAGCCATCCCCGATAACAGCGATAATCTTCTCGTCACTGCCAACAATGTCGTTAACCGCAGCCATCCCCAAGGCGGCCGAAATCGAGGTACTTGAATGCCCGACATCAAAAGCATCGTGCTTGCTCTCCTTACGCTTGGGAAAACCACTGATACCGTTCAACTGGCGCAAGGTGTGAAACTGATCCAGACGTCCAGTCAGAAGTTTGTGCGCGTAGGCCTGATGGCCGACATCCCAGACAATTTTATCTTTGGGAGAGTCGAACACCCGGTGCAGAGCAATGCTGAGCTCAACCACCCCCAGAGAGCTGCCGAGATGGCCACCATTTTCAGCAACGGTAGCGACAATCTGCTCACGCAGCTCAACCGCCAATTGAGTGAGTTCAGCTTTTGAAAGCTGTTTCAAATCAGCAGGAGTTTTTAACTGTGAAAGAATTTTACCCATAATGTCTCATCCTCAAACAAACACCTGTTGTCAGTTGCGCTGCCCGACACAACTCCTCACGACAACAGACTCTCTCAAAAAGATCGATCGACAATATAACTGGCAATATCGCGCAACGGTCGCGCAGAATCGCCAAAAATTTCCAACGATGAAAAAGCCAGCTCACGTAATTCACGAGCCCGTTTACGAGCACCATCCAGGCCAAGCAAGGCCGGGTAGGTTGCTTTGCCGCGCTTTAGATCGCTGCCGACATCCTTGCCCAGTTGCTGCTGATCGGCAACGATATCGAGGATATCGTCTGCGACCTGAAAAGCCAGGCCAGCAGCCTCACCATAACGGCAGAGAGCGCGACGTTGCTCGGCATCGGCGCCACCGAGAATAGCTCCTGCCTCAATCGCAGCCAAAATCAAGGCCCCGGTTTTATGGGTATGAATATATTCAAGTGTCGGCAGGTCGATCGTTAGACCTTCCGATTCCATATCGACGACCTGGCCACCGACCATACCTCGTGAACCGGCATTGCGAGCCAGCAGATGAATGACCTCGCGACGCTCATCGGCAGACAGATCAGGCCAGATAGCAGGGCTGGAGAGCAGGATAAAAGCCTCAGTCAACAGCCCATCCCCGGCAAGGATCGCCTTGGCCTCACCATAAACTTTATGATTCGTCGGTTTGCCACGCCGAAAATCATCATCATCCATCGCCGGCAGATCATCATGAATCAACGAATAGCTATGAATCATTTCGATGGCACACGCTGCCGGAAGGACCTGCTGAGGAGTGCCGCCGACCGCTTCACAGGCTGCCATCATCAAAATGGGCCGGATTCTCTTACCTCCGGCAAATACCGAGTAACGCATCGCTTCATGCAAACTTGAGGGCAAGGTCTCAGCAGCGGGCAGGTAACGGTCGAGAGCTGATTCCGTCAGCTGATTCCGCTCATGCAAATATGACAGCAGTGTCTCATCACTGCTCATCCAGAAAAACCTCAGACTTTAAACTGCCATCATTCTGCTTCAACAACTGCTCAACCTGCAATTCGACGTCCTGCAACGACTTGCGACAAATCTCTGCCTGTCCAACACCGTCAGAAAAAACCTGCAACGACTGATCGAGCGACAGCTCACCACTTTCCAGCTTGGCAACAGCTTTTTCCAACTTTTTCAATGCAGTCTCAAAACCTTTTTTCTCTGCCATCAAACCCACCTGTTCATTAAGACCAAAAGAGTGATTATCGCTACCAGCACTGACTGCCGTCAAGCCCTTTCAATAATTAATCCTTTTCCGTCGACTCTGAGACAACGACTGCTGACAACTCCCCCTCTGCCAACTGAACCTGCAGTCGCTCCCCGGCAGAGACCTGCTGCTGCGACTTGACCAGAACGCCCGACTCGGCTTTGCGGACGATTGCATAACCACGCCCCAGAACGGCCAACGGCGAGAGCGCATGCAGTTGCCCGGCCAAGACCGCGAATCGCTCTTTCTGCTGATTAAGAATTCCGGTCATCCCCTGCGTTAACCGCAGGCTTAACTGTTGCAGCTGCAACCTCTGAATGCGGAGCTGCTCTACGGGAGCCTTGAGCCGACGTTCCAAGCCCTGAACCCGACTCTGCAACAGTGCCAACTGGGCGCGCATCTGCCTGCCTAAGCGCAGCATCAACTGATCGAGATGACGTTCGAGATCGAGGCGATTCTGGACCACCAGTTCGGCAGCAGCACTCGGCGTAGGAGCCCGCAAATCGGCAACTAAATCGGAGATCGAAATATCGACCTCGTGACCAACCGCTGAAATCACCGGAATTTTTGAGGCGGCAATCGCCCGCGCTACGGATTCCTCATTGAACGCCCAAAGATCCTCACGCGAGCCACCGCCGCGACCGACAATCAAAATCTCCGCGCGGCCGTCATGATTTAAATCGTCAATCGCCGCACTGATCTCTTCGGCGGCACCTTCCCCTTGGACACGAACAGAGCGCAACAGCACCTTCACTCCAGCCGAGCGGCGGCGCAAGACCGTCAGGATATCGTGTATCGCCGCCCCGGTTGCCGAAGTGACGATACCGATGGTCGTTGGGAACTCGGGGAGAGATCGTTTTCGATCATCGTCAAACAAACCCTCATTGGCCAATTTCTGCTGCAACTGCTCAAAGGCCAGCTGCAGACCGCCAACCCCGACCGGTTCCAGTCCTTCAACTATCAGCTGCAGATCACCACGCTGCGGGTAAATGGAAACCCGGCCTCGGCAGACAACCTCCAGCCCCTCTTCAGGTTTAAAACGCAAGGCTCGCCCATGACTGCGGAACATGGCACAGCGCAGCTGCGACTTTTCATCCTTCAGAGTAAAGTAGTAATGACCGGACGCAGGCCTTGAAATACTGGTCATTTCTCCCTGCACCAGGACTTCAACGAAATTTTCCTCAACCAGATCCTGCAACAGGTGAACTAATGCAGAGACGGTTATTATCTGTCTATTTCCCAGCAAACGTGAATGCCCTTCCAGCCCCTCCGGATGACAGTCGGTCGGCCATTATACCTATGTTCCACAAAGATTGACAGGGCCACCCTGTTGTCTTATAAATGGTTAAATTTCTTGAATCATTCCTGATGAGGTCTCCAATGGCGCGACCCTATGTAATCACGGTCTCAAGTGAAAAAGGCGGGGTCGGAAAAACCACCCTGGCCACCAATCTGGCTATCTACCTCAAAGGCCTTGCCGAAGACTTACCGGTCACCCTGTTCAGCTTTGACAATCATTTTACTATCGATCAAATGTTTCAGCTCGGCAATCAGCCGGACAAGGGAGATATAAACCAGATATTTAGCGGCAAGCCTCCTGAGGACCTGATATCCACCGGCCAATATGGTGTTCAGTACATCCCCTCAAGCCGTCATTTGTTAGAACTCCAGCAGCAGATCAGCAGTGTCGAGCAGCTTGCCGAGATCCTCAGCAACAGCCAACTTGGCGGGGTGGTCATCATCGATACCAGCCCTATCGTCGACATCTATACCCGCAATGCCCTTTTTGCTGCGGATCGAGTCATCGTCCCGATCAAAGATGCCGCCTCACTGGAAAACTGCACCAACCTGGCTGATTTCCTGGCCAAGCAGCAACGTCCCAAATCGTCCCTGCGGCTGCTCCCCTGTATCGTCGATACCCGCATCCATTTTTCAGGACCGTTCCGGAATTCTTATCAGTTGCTCAAGGCTTATGCCATCAACCGCGGCTACAAGTGCTTCGAAGGCTTCATTGCCAAGAGTCCGAAGGTCGAGTCACTCAGCACCAACCCGACCGGCAAACTCTATCCGGTCATCACTCACGGTCGCAACACTGATGTTCACCTGCAGTTCATGCACCTGGCCCGTCAAGTCTATCTTGACTATCTGCAAAATGGCCCTCACCGGATGAATGAAGTCGCCAAGCAGAGATTTGCTCGGGAGACAGCCCTCGCGCGAGAACGGCGGGATCGCTACACACGCCTGCAAATGAGTTGTTTGTGCTGCGAAAAACCTTTACCTGACGAACAGGTCTGGCCGGGAGCATACTATCTGGAAAGCAGTGATGGCAAACTAGCCGGATATATCGAGGAAAGCTGTTTCCTCGATCTGATAATTCAGGATTGTTTTGGCGAACAAAAAGCCAAGGGGCTGGAAGATTCCCTGCGCGAGCTATTGCTTGAAACGGCTGAGCGTTCCTACATTCTGCTGCAGAGAACGCCCTTGCCGGAGGACGAATCGCGCATCGATTTCTACCGTCTCGACAACTCTGGTGAGAAACTCTCCGGGCGTAAATTGATTCTCAAAGAAAAGGGATTTTTCAGCCGCTCGCAAAACTCGACCCTGCTGAAACTGTTCCGCAAAATCTCTTCAGGACCAGGCGAAAAAGGCACTCAGACCCTGCTCGCCCACCGCAGTAAAGATCCGCTAAGACTTCTGGAACACCAGAACTACCTGGAATGGCAAACTGTGTTTAGCAGGGTGCAAGTTGATTTAGCCGCAGAGCTAAAGCCTGAAGCCCCCAGGATATCTGGCGATCAGTAGACCTTCGCCAGGGTTGAGGCGGGGACAAAATCGACTTTTTGCTGCTTTAACCAAGACATTTCCTGGCGCAAGGCCTGCAAGGTTTCCGGGTAAGGATGGCAGATGGCGATCAAATCGCCACGATCATCCGCCATGCGGACCATCTTACGGATCTGTCGGCGGACATAGTCGACATTTTCTTCATTGTCGAGAAAAATTTGCCGCGCTGCCGTCGGTATTTTCATCCGCCGCGCCTCATCATAAGCGACTGAATTGCCGATCGTTTTACTGTCGATAAAAAAGTGGGCGCCCTGCTGCAGCTCGTCCAGAACCACCCGCATCGCGGCCCGGCTCTGGGTATAACCAGAGCCCATATGATTATTACCGCCTGCGGCGCCTGGGACCTTGTCCATATAACTTCTGACCAGTTTGCGGGTCTGCATCTCCGATTGGCCGAGCAACAAAGCATTTGGCCCGGGATTTACCTCGGGATAACTTTTCGGCTGCATCGGGATATGGATCATGTACTCATGACCCGCATTTTGCAAAAACAGGGCCGCAGCCGTGGCCTTACGACTCTCTGGCAATATTGCCGGGGTCACAAACAGATCAAGTTCTAGCAACTCGCGAAAAGTACTCAACGACCGGCCCATGTCATCCATAATGATGGCAATCTGCGGCCGGCTGCTGGTGACTTCGATCGGCACCCGGTAGCGTAATTCAAGACGCAGCTGTTGTTGCCAGTAAAGATGCACGTAGCCTTTGCGTGGCAATAAATCAAGTTGCGCCGGAGCGCCGGTTTCGGCAATTTTTGTCGAAAGGTCGAGTAACCGGTTGCGATCTGGAAAATCGCCGAACATTTTTAAGCGTTGGCGATCCCCTTCGACCGGCAGTTTCTGCCAGCCCTGCGATTGTGGACCACTTAACAGTTCAGCTTCGACCAGCGCATACACCTGCTGATAACCGACCATTGGCCGGGTAATCGGTTTAGGTTTCTCTATGGGCTCCTCAAAGTGGGTATATTCAGGCAGCAAACGGGAACGCAGGCTGACCAGTAGCAGCAAACAAATACCGACAAATGCCAGGAGGAATAAAGAGGCCAATGCGACGCGGACTTTTTGATTTTGCCAAGCAGCAGCTCGATTACGACTGGACTTTTTTTTCGGTTTAGAGATGTTTTTTCTATGACTCATTTACGGTTGCAGTTCTTCCTCAGAATAAAAACAGAGCGTTCCAATCACTCTGTTAACTAGGCAGCCTGTTGACGCCGGCTGAAAATATCCACTCCCTTGAGCAGTTCCAGGGCTCGCATCAGCTGATAATCATTCTTATCATCATCACCAAGCAGGTCGCTCTGCTGCTCAGCTTGTGGTTCAGGCTGGGTATTTTCAAGTGGTTGAAAGTGGTTTTCCAGATCTTTTTCGCGCAATTGTCGGTTGTCCAGCTGCTCCTCCCTGTTCAATTGCGGGACAACGATATCAGGGGTAATGCCACGCGCCTGTATCGAAATTCCAGCAGGTGTGTAATAGCGGGCCGTCGTTAACCGCAAACCGGACTGATCACCCATTGGAATAACTGACTGCACCGACCCCTTACCGAAAGTCTGCTCTCCCAACAACACAGCCCGGCCCTGATCCTGCAAGGCACCAGCCACAATCTCCGCAGCACTGGCACTGCCACCGTTTATCAACACAACCACCGGATAATCCGGTTCAGTCCCTTCCCGCTGGGCACGAAATTGAATCTGACTGCCAGCCTCGCGACCTTCAGTATAGACGATCAGCCCCTCGGAAAGAAACAGGTCGGAGACAGCGACCGCTTGATCGAGCAGGCCTCCCGGATTGTTTCTCAGGTCGAGCACCAGACCTTTCAACTCGGTGCTGTTACTTTGTTTTAACTGAGCCAACTGTTCTTTTAAATCGCCCCCGGTACGGGCCTGAAACTGTGACAAACGAACATAACCGTAGCCTGTTTGCAACAATTTACTTTTAACGCTGAAGATCTGGATGATATCGCGAACAATCTTGAATTCTTTTGGTTGGGTATAACTCTGTCGCCAAACAGTGATGGTCACCGCTTCCCCCTTAGGCCCGCGCAACAAACGCACAGCCTCCATAATTTCCATATCTTTGGTCGTCTGGTCATCGATCTTGAGTATCTGATCACCAGCCTTGATTCCTGCGTTAAACGCAGGGGTGTCTTCAATCGGAGAAACGACCACCAGCAGTCCGTCTTTCTTAGTAATCTCTATCCCCAAGCCACCAAACTCTCCGTGGGTATCATCCTTCATGTCCTGATACATTTCCGGGGTGAGAAAGCTGCTATGCGGATCCAGAGTCTCCAACATCCCCCTGATTGCGCCGTAAATCAGTTCTGTGGTATCGGTTTCCTCGACATAACTTTTGCGCACAATTGACAGCACATCAGTAAAAAGTTCCAGCGCCTGGTAGTCTTTCTGCTCATTGCCGGTATCTTGCCCGAATAAAACGGTTGAACTGAAGAAAACACAGAACAAAACCAAGAGGCAGAGAATATATCGGTTAAAACGGGACATAGGATCTCCTAACGACGCTGCAACCAGCTTAACGGGTTCACCGGTGAGCCATTCTGGCGAATTTCAAAGTAAATACTGTCGCGCCCACCAAGCCCACTCTTACCTACGATGTCACCAGCCTTAACCTGTTCGCCGAGTGCCTTGTCAAGCTGATCAGCATGCGCGTAAAGAGTGTGAAACCCGCCGACGTGATTTAATATCAGTAGATTACCATATCCTTTAAACCAATCGGAAAAGACAACATTTCCATCGGCAACCGCCTGAATTGCTGAGCCTGGAGCAACCGCAATTTCGATACCGTTACTTTCATAATAAGTACCGAGCGAAGCATCTTTTTGTGTCCCGAAACCGATCAGGACCTCACCTTTTGCCGGCCACCCCAAAGCCCCCTTGCCAGAACTGAAAGTAACCGCACCAGGACCAGTGCTTGGCGGCAGTCTAACCTCTTCCTCTTGAAGTCGTGAGATCAGCCCCTGCAGACGTTGAGCTTTATCCTTCAACTGCACGAGTTCCTGCTTTAACTTTTTCTGTTCCGACTTTACCTGTTTGAGCAGGCGAGCTTGCAAGCTCCTTCCGTCAGTAGCAACTTTCCGCTGCTGCTGTTCATCCTCCAACACTGCAACCTTTCGCTGATTAAGGTTTTCCAGTTCAGCCAATTTCTGCTGCTGTGATTCAACCGCGAGACGATACTCGTCCAGCAATTCGCGATCATGCTCTACGATCCGCGTTAAATAATGATACTGCTGGACAAGTTCGGTTGGAGAATCGGCGGAAAAGAGGATCTTCAGCGGCCCGATTTCCCCTTCCTTATATAAAGCGACCAAGCGTTTTTCCAATCGCTTACCTATTTGCCGCAGGTCTTTCTGCCCCGAACTGATCTGTTTTTTCTGCCCTTCAACCATTTTCTGCAACTGCTGCTGTTCTTTCCTCAACGCCGAAATACGCTGATCCAAACGCTGCAAGGTTCTTTTCAGTAACGCCAGTTCACGACTAAACTGCAGCTCAGACTGCTTTTTAGCCTTCAGATCCACCTGAGCATTCTCAATTCGCTGGCGAATTTTTTGTAACTGATTGCGGCTGTCCTGCAGATCGGCCCAACTGTGAGGGACCGTCAGCATGAGCAACAGCAACAGAAAGAAAGAGAAGCGAAGCAAAAACATATCTTTCAGACTCGGACAAAACGTCGTAAAGAAGTGAGGCTGCCGAGAAGTCCTAACATCACACCGGAGGCAACCAAGATCAGTTGTTGCCCAGACGTTAAAAACAGCAGGTCGAAATCAGCAGGGGTTAACCAGAATGAGGTCAGGCTGCGTTTGATGATAAATTTAAACGACACTGCTAGAAATCCGAGTGACAAAATCCCGCCCAACAAACCCTGCAGGGCCCCTTCCAGCAAAAAAGGGATTTTTATGAAGCGCATCGTCGCGCCAACCAGGGCCATAATCTCAAGTTCATCCCGTCGAGCATAGAGGGTCAGCTTAATCGTATTGGAGACAATAAACAGAGCTGCAAACAGTAAAAAACTCCCCAAAACCAGACCGACAAAACGCAACATATCAACAAAAGTATTGAACCTCTCCAGCCACTTTTGACCGTAACGCAAATCATCAATCGCCAAGACATTGTCCAGCCGCTCAATGACTTTATTTATACCCTCCTGATTGCGAAATTGTGAATGCAGCATCAGCTCAAAGGAAGCCGGCAGCAGGTTCTTGTTCTTGATCCCTTCAAGCAAACTGGCGTCATCAGCCAAGCGGTTCTTGAAACGAGCCATCGCATCACTCGGCGACACGTAGCTGACCGTTTCAACCTCAGGAAATTTTTTCAACTTGGCGACCAGGCCGGGTAATTCGTTTTGACTGGGAGCCTTTTCGAGATAAGCGATAACTTGAATTTCGCGGGTCCAGTTTGAGGCCAGCTGTTCGATATTCACGACAACTAGAAAAAAGGTCGCAACGGTGGCTAAGGCAACGGCCATAGTCAGAATAGCCGCGGTACAGAGCAGTGGCCATTGACGCATATTGCGAACGGCCCGGCGGATGAAATAACGGATTTTTTCCAGCACAGCTGGACCCTCCGATGCTATTTAAACCAGCTTAAAATCAGCTTTGATGTGGTTGCTGATCAGCAACCAGTTTTCCTTTATCCAAGGTCATGACGCGGCGCGGAAAGCGTTTATGCAGGCCGTGATCGTGGGTTGCCAACAGCACTGTGGTTCCACGGGCATTCGCTTTTTTAAACAGCTCCATGATATCCAAGGTCACTTCCAGATCGAGATTCCCGCTCGGCTCATCAGCCAATAGAATCAATGGATCAACAACCAACGCTCGGGCTATAGCAATTCTTTGCTGCTCACCACCGGAAAGTTCTAAAGGTTTGCGCTGCAGACGATGTTCCAGACCGACCTCTTTGAGCGCCTGATAAACCTTCTTGCTGACCTCATAGCGTTTTTTCCCCTGCGCCTCCAGGGCAAAGGCGACATTTTCATAGACAGTACGACTTTGCAGCAGTTTGAAATCCTGGAAGACGACGCCAATTTTCCGGCGCAGATAGGGAATCTGCGGACCACGAATGCGGGTGATGTTCTGATTGTTGATGAGAATCTGGCCGCGGGTCGGTTTTTCAGCTGCGTAGAGCATCCGTAAAAAAGTGGTTTTCCCAGCTCCGGAGGCTCCAGTCACATACACGAAATCCCCTTTGGGGATCTGGATCGTCAGATCTTTCACGGCAGCCGAATCGCCACCGTAACTTTTGGTCACGTTAAACAGCTGGATCATCTAACTACCAATCACGATAAGGGATGCCGTTGCCACCAATCAAGTCACTCCCGCTACGCACATCATAACAACCCCCTTCAGCCAGCTGCCCATTGTCAGCCGGTTCTGGAGGAATGCACTCCCAACTGTCTGCCTCACGGGTAAAAGGGTCCCGCGGAACATCTCGCAAATACTTGCTGGTTGCCAATTGCTCCAAGCTGTCTGGGTAGGCCCCATTGTCAGCAAAGTAGGCATCTATCGCCTTGCGCAGCTGATACAGATCTTCCTGTAAGACTGTTTCACGGGCTTTTATCTGACTGCGCTTATAGGAAGGAACGGCGATTGCCATCAGAATGCCGAGAACCACCATCACAGCCAACAATTCGATTAAGGTAAAACCACGCTTGTCAGATTTATTAGTCATTATGCTCATCGTTTACCAGTCACGATAATAGGAGCCATCCAGAGCGATATCGTCGCTCTGAGAATAGATATCATACACATCGTTGCCGCCCCAGACCGTTGTGTCCGGCTCATCGGCATAGGACCGCAGACCCCAGCCATCATCATACTTGTCGAATGGATCCTCAGGAATGCGCCGCAAATATTTTTTTTTAAAGGAGTATAACCCGCCCCAATCGTCACCCTCCACCAGGACTTCCAGCTCTTCCGGATAGCCACTATCACCGACTGTTTCGAATATCTTCTTCTGCTTAACTGCTTCTTGATAATCCTTATAATATTCGTCGATTGCAGAGCGCACCTGACGAAGGGCACGCCGCAGTTCCAACTCCTTGGTCCGCGTCACAGTGACCTCGGCAAGCGGGATAACCGTTGCTGCCAGAATACCCAACAAAGCGATAGCGATGATCAGTTCGATCAACGTCAAACCGTTATGATTCAGCAAGCGGAATTTTCGCATTATCGGCAGCGTCTACTCCTGAGCCTCAATCGTCAAACCGAACGTATCAACTTTCAAGCGCACACCGTTTGGATTGCGGAAGTTAGTACGGCTCGGTTCGATGATACCGGAACCAGCGTTGATAGCTTTAAAGGTCATAACAAACAGGTCTCCGCCAGCAGAGACCCCTTTGCCGCCGGCCCCCTGTTTCAAACCGACGATAATCCGGCCGGAACCTTCCAGGGCGGTATGAGTAAAAATTGTCGGACTTTCTCCCTGTTTGAGAAACGCTCCTTCTGTAGCGCTGACAAATTCAAACAGGTCTTTGTCATACTGAACATAGAGCGGAGCGCTAAAGAGCTCTTTTACTTCATCGACATAAAATGTAAGAGAAAAATCCTCGCCAACATTGACCAATTCGGAGCCCTTCACATAAACCTTCGGCCCAATCACGCCCAAAGGTTCACTAACCTGAGGCGGAGCGACAAGCTCTGTTACGATCTCTGGAGCTGTCTCTTCGACAACCTCGGCCTCTGGCTGGTCAGCGCCACCAAGCGCTTCTTCTGCAGGCAGCTGACCATCTACTGCCGGAGATGATTCAACATCAGGAGTTTGTTCTTCTTCAGGCTCAGGCAGGGCACCCGGGGACGGTACTATTTCCGGGATTTTTTCTACCGGTGGTTGAAAATCAGCCTGCGGCTCCAGCCCCTTTTGCCCGGCAGTATATTCATCGGCAAAAGAGCCGAAATTTCTACCGAACTTCAAATCGTCTTCACCACCGGACCAGATACTTGCGACATCATGCTCCGGCAAAGTAACAAATTTGACAATATGCGGTGTGATCGAAAGCAGGATTTCACTTTTCGACTTACTCTCGTCATAGCTTGTAAACAACCACCCCAGCAGTGGAATATCACCCAATATTGGCACCGTCGTCTTAGATTTGGTTATAGAATCACGCAACAAGCCACCGATGATGGTTCTTTCGCCATCCTTCAGCGTCAAAGCTGTGTTGGCGTTGGTCGTAGATATCGTCAGAACGGCGGTACCATTGGCAGTAGTCGAACGGCCAGAAACATTGCTGACTTCAAGCCCCAACTTTGTCACTACGGTATTGTCAAGCTGGATCAAGGGCTCAACGTCAAGTTTCACGCCGACATCGACATATTGTACATTTTCCGAAGTTTGATCGCCGTTGATCGTCACAGTAATTACCGGTTCACGGCTACCGATATGGACCTTGGCTTTTTCCTTGTTTTTGACCCTGACTTTTGGGTTTGCCAACACCTCGCCATTGCCGTTTTCTTTTAGGAGATCAAACGATGCGGCTGGTAAACCATACAAGACATCAAGACCGTTAAAAGTGCTGACAACCACGCTGCCTATATTACTGGTCACGGAAGAAGTAGAATCCTGGGTCAACGGATCTCCAGCAAATCCTGCTTGCACTTCATATGATGTGAGTTTCGGCCCAATTTTTAAACCATCCGAATGATTCACTTCGAGCAGTTCAAGATCAAAGACCACCTCGGAATTAGCGCGATCATTCGCTTCGATAATTTTCTGCGCCAGTTTGATAACATCGGCGGAGTCACGAATGATGATGGCGTTCAGCTCTTCGTGAACATAAATTTTTCTCACCTGCAGCATGGTCCGCAACAAGTTAACCGCTTTTTTTGCGTCGATATTTGACAGATAAAAGGTATGGATCAACTGATCTTCGAACTGTTTCTGCTTATCCCTGGTTTTCGGAAAGAGAATAATGGTTTTACTGTTGAGGATTTTCTTATCAAGCTTGTTCATCCGCAACAACAGCTCTAACGACTGGGCAAAGGTTGCGTTTTCAAGAAACAGGGTGGTATTGCTGCCACGGACATCTTCATCGAGAATAAAATTGATTCCGGAGAGGTTGGTCAGAATTTCAAAAACATCCGGCAATTTGGCATTGGTAAAATTCAGGGTAATCGGTTGAGTCGATGTGACTTCAAGCTCGAAGCCATCAATAATCGTAACAGCAGACTGCTCAATTTTCTTTTTTAACTGCAAAGCTGGCTGATAATCAGCAACCTGTTCAAGAGCCCTTTCCAGGACAAAAATAGCTTGTTGACGTCGGCGAGACTTTAGTAATTCATCTGCCTCATTTGTTAGTTTTTCAGCTAACAGGTATTTTCTGGTGAGTTGCAACCCGTCTGCCGCAGAAAAATTGGAGCCATCTAGATCGATAGAAAGCTGATACTCTGCTTGTGCTTTGAGGTACTGTTTTTTTTCAAAAAACCGATCTCCCCAACGTTTATGGGACAGGGACGCCTTATTACGAGCATCATTGAGCTTCAAACGATAGGTATAGCTATTGGGATCCTTTTTTACCGCCTCCTGTAAAGAGGCAACGGCCTGGTCATAATGCTGCTTCGCCAGAGCTTTTTCGCCCTCTTTAAATGCCCCCCGTCCAGCTGCACAGCCAGACAGCAAAGCCGCTAGCAACATCATACAAGCAAAGCGCACTGACCATCGCCTGATCAAGAATCGCATATTCATCAAACTCCCTATATATAATTGACTCACGGTTCGACCTTCTCTTGTTGCTGACCCACTTCCGGCGCAGACGTACTAGGTTCAAATGTATTTATAACCGGAACACTCGGACGACCAGAAGGAACATTGGGGATTGACATCCGTTGCGCTGTTTTTTTCTGTTCACTGAATTTTATCGTCACGCCTTGATCGTCCAACCCTCGGCTGATTACGATCTCTGAGTAATTCAACTCACGAACCAGCAGACCATCGCCAAAGCGATCTCCCCTTTTCACCAGAAAAACATCCCCTTGCCTAGAAGCCAGGAAAACCGTGACAGTGCCTCCTTTACGCAAAAAACCGAGCACATTCAGAGAAGGGATAGGTTTTGTCCTTGGTGGTGGAACGACAGGTCGTTGTTCTATCACGGGTGGAGGTGGAGGCGACGGCGCCACAACTGCTGGTTTCGGAGGTGGTGGAGCGACCGTCTTGGCCACGACTGGGGCGCGATACAATGAACGGAAAAGATCCCTTTTCGGCTTTTTAAAGCTCAGTTTTTCACCACCGGAGAAATCGAGTGAGCCTATATCTACTGCAGAACTGGGTCCCGCAGTAGACCCGACATCGCGGACAACTGCTTTTTTGTTGTCAACCCGCTGCTGCCTGGGTGTCTCTTTCCAGGCGTACCAAACGGCACCCAGCAACAGGACACATAACACGAGTAGCACCTGAATCCGGCTCATAGTGCCACCTCGCGAAAAATTGTCGTCAAGTTGATCTGCAGCGTAACAGTTGCAGAGTTATCTTTATTCCGTTTACCCCCCAAACTGATCCTGTCAATAATCAAAATGCGCTTTGAATTCTCCAACAGGTGGATAAACTTTTTCACTTGCCCATAGGTTCCCTCGACTGAAAAACTCAACCCATAATGCAGATAGTTCGTTTCTTTGTCGAGTTCTGGCCGATAGGATATTTGCCGAATTTCGAGCTCAGCCTGCTCTGCCCAGACAAATAGGTCGCCTAGAAAATCAGCAAATTCCTGCTTGACCGGAACCAACTCGACAAACGCCTGCAAATCGCGCTGTCTCTGCTCAATGGTCGAAACCGGAACGCTGCTTTGCTCCTGTTCTGCCTCACGCTCCTTGAGCTGTTGCTGTAAAAGCTGCTGCTGTTTTAGCAGGCTAACGGTTTCCGGCGTGGCAAATTGAGACTGATAAACAAACAGGGCAACAGACAATAAAATCAGCACAGCGACAAAACAGAGCCAGACACGACTTTGCTCCCAGACAGCTCTCAACAGGGCAACTTGAGACATCGCTAGAAAACCCCCTCAAGCTTTATCGAAAAAGCCAGCGCCGAACGTTTCTGATCTGCGTAATCGATGACTTCAACCTGACTCTGGTTTTGCAATAAAACCTGTTCGAAGCGATCAGCATGCAAGTTGTCGAGCAATTCCTGAAGATCGTTCAGTTTCTTTGCCACTCCGGTAAACACCAGGCTGCCGGACTTATAGTTCGGATTAAAGCTTTGGATGCTGACATTTTTCGGCAACAAACCTTCGAACCGATCGAACAGTGCCGTCCAGCGGAAGGCATCTTTCTGCAGCAAAGCCTCTGCCCGGCTGTATTCAAGTTGCTGAGTGGCAATCTGTTCAGCAGTAAACTCCGGAACCTTCCCATGCAACTCCAGCTCAAGCTTTTTGATGTTGGCTCGATAACCGATATTTAATTGCCGGTCCTGAAAATATGTCCGCAGTTGAAAAAACAGCAATATGAGCAACAAGAAAATCAGTACGCCCCCAACCCACTTGAGGGCTTGCTCATTGACATAGCTGCGACTGGCCAGGTTCAGAGACAGTTTCATTTCGCGACTCTTTGGATCATCCGCTCGGCAACTCCGATTGCAGCTGCCATGCCATTGGCTTCCGCTGAAGAAATTTTCAACTTCTTCGCATCGGCCAATTGATGCAGCGGTGAAGGCAACAAGACAACATCCCGTTCGAACGCCGAGCTAACGGCATCCAGCAGGCCATCTGTCTGTTCCCAACTGGAATGCAGATATACCGTCGAACGGGAAAAAGCGCTATGTGCACGCCGGTAACCGACCATCGAACGATTAATCTCCTGAAAAATCCGCTCTGGATCTTCCACGATAGATTTTACTCGACTGAAATCGAGCAGTTGATTTTCAAAACCAAGCATACAAAGTTGGTTCCCATCTACACCCACAAGGAAAAAATCGGCACCAAGTTCGATTCGTGACCGATAAGCATTGTACAGATTAAGTGAGTGAAAATCGACCAATGCCGCTTCAAAACCAGCCGAAGTCAATAATTCTTCATATTGACGCAGAACATCCTTTGCCAGAACCGAGGTCAACACCCTGCGACCGCCGGACTCACGTTCTTCCAGAACCTGAAAATCGACGGCAATGTCGGTCATTTGGGGTGGCAACAAGCTCTTTAATTGCCAACGAACAATGTCCAGGCCTTCCGCATGATTCTTGAACGGGTTATCGACATCAAGCAGAAACACATGTCCTGCAGAATCTGGCAAAGCCACGGCAATCCGCTTTTCCCGTTTGGCTAAAGGCAGCAGGACTTCGCGCACAGCTTCAACAAATTGTTCTGGCTTACGGATATTGGGTTCCATCACTGTCGGCAGCAGCACCCCATCGCTCAAACGTAACGTCTGTCCGCCACTCAGAGCAACACCGGAACCGCGACGCTTTACAGCGATCGCGCGCAAGCCTTCTCGACGGATTTCCAATCCAAGGTAATTACGTCGAAACACGTGAATTAAATCTCCGCAAAGGTAACGCGATCGATCTCGCGGAAAGTGGTTTCGCCCAGCAGAACTTTTTCCAGCGCAGCTTCGCGCAGAAAAACCGTACCATTTGCACGGGCCAATTTCTTCAACTCCGAAACCGGGCTTTTGGCCGCAATCCGCTCACGCAGATCATCGTTCATTTCCAACAGTTCAACTATCGCACTCCGTCCAGTGTAGCCAAGCCCATTACATTCCTTGCAGCCGGGAGCGTCATGAAAGTTAGCCGCTGCGCACCGCTCTTCGGTCAGACCATATTTACGCAACAATTGAGGATCATGTGTCACCGGATGCTTACAATGCTTACAAAGGACTCGGACCAAGCGCTGCGCCATCACACAGTTGAGACAGGAGACAAAATTATAGGGATCAATCCCCATATGCAAAAAACGACCAAGCACGTCAAAAACATTATTGGCGTGGACAGTGGTAAACACCAGGTGCCCGGTCAGTGCAGACTGCACGGCAATCTGCGCCGTTTCCGGGTCACGGATCTCACCAACCATGATTTTATCCGGGTCGTGCCTCAAGACAGAACGTAAGCCACGGGCAAATGTCAGGCCCTTCTTCTCGTTGACTGGAATTTGCACCACGCCCTTGACCTGGTATTCAACCGGATCTTCGATTGTGACGACCTTCTCTTCCTCTGAATTGATCTCCGAGAGCGCCGCATACAAGGTCGTGGTTTTACCACTACCGGTCGGACCGGTCACCAGCACCATCCCGTACGGTTCGCGAATCCGGCGCCGAATTCGCACCCGTTCGCGCTCAGCAAAACCGAGCACTTCGAGAGTCAGACCCTTCATATCGGCAGCGATCGATTCTTTGTCAAGAATCCGGATAACAGCATCCTCACCGAAAATTGTCGGCATGATGGAAACCCGGAAGTCGATCGACTTGGTCCCCAGCCGCACCTTGAAGCGACCATCCTGAGGGATCCGACGCTCCGAGATGTCAAGCTCGCTCATAACCTTGATCCGGGAGATAATCGGACTCTGAAAGCGTCCGTCGATGGTCTCGGTCGCCTGGTAAAGCACACCGTCAACCCGGTACTTGATGACAACCCCATCGGCTGTCGCTTCAATATGAATATCACTGGCTCGTTTGTTGAGTGCATCAAATAGAGTGGAATCGATCAGGCGGATAATGGGACTGGTATCCGCGGTCAGCTTTTCAATCGAGAGAACCTCGTCTCCCTTATCGGTTTCCTTGATCAACTGCAGTTTAAAATCTTCCGAAGCTTCGCGAAGAACGCGCTGAGAGCCGGCCCCACGTTCGATAAGCCGCTCAATCTGCGTCCGCGAAGCGGTCTTGAGCTCTAACGACAACCCGATCTGCAGTTCTAAATTGTCGAGTGCCACCACATCAGTGGGATCAGCGATTGCCACCACCAGAGTATCGTCATACCGATCCAAGGGCACAAGATTGTGCTTCATCGGCGCATCGGTCGGCAACAGTGACAGCAGTTCCGGGTCGAGGACCTGATCACCCAGATCGATATATTCATATTGAAACTGAATCGCAAGTGCCTGCGCCAGCTCTTCTTCAGTGAACACGCCTTCGATGATCCCGGTCGCACCAAAGCTTTTACCGCTGACTTGTAGCTTCTCCAGAATCATGTCGATTTCGGTCGCGGTCATCGCACCCATATCGACCAGAATTCTGCCGAGCATTTTGCGTTTAAACTTCATCTACCACAAAACCTTTATCTATCAAACAGTTCCAGCTAGCTGGAAGATCGGGATATACATAGCGACAATAATGAAGGCAATGACAAAGCCCATCACCATCATCAAAACTGGCTCAATCATTGTTGTTAAGAGTGTTAAACGGCGTTCAACTTCAGATTCATAGTATTCGGCAACGTCAGCAAGCATTTCGGTCAACGAACCGGAGGTTTCACCTACG
Organism: uncultured Desulfuromonadales bacterium; assembly: GCA_945787295.1. Next base: position 5,336 of record CALZHQ010000002.1, on the reverse strand, counting down.
CTGATCATCCGTAAAGCCAGCGCAGGAAAAAAACCGGTCCGCTCTAGCGAATCGGAAAGGGATGTTCCCTCCTCAACCCGCCGGATCGCCTGCACCATCTCTTGTTCGAGGCTGAGATTATTCAACGTTCCACGAGACATCTGCATCGACGGAACCAACGGCGTACCACTAGCCAGGGTGTTTCCCAGGGTACGACTGAAGCCGGACAAGGCATAGTCTGTTTTCAGGCCACCGACAAACGGCAGCTTCAGTATGAGCTTATCCACTTTAAGCCGGCCGCGCTGTGAACGCAACAGCGCCCCCCAAAAGGTAAATACCCCGATACCAACTAACAGTAACAAATACCAGTAATTTCTTATTAAGCCGGAAAAGCCGATCAACATTTGCGTCATTAATGGCAGTTCAACTTTTGCATCGGCGTAAATCTGCGTGAAAGTCGGAACAACATAAACCATCAGGAACATAACCACCAAAGTCGCCGCCGAAGTCAGTAACAATGGATAAAAAGAAGCACTGCGAACCTTGGCCCTGATCGCCTCAACACGCTTCTGATAGATCAGGAAGCGTGACAAGGTTTCGGGGAGATCACCGGTTTTCTCACCTGCCTTTATTGCCGCGACGTAGAGGGGTGAAAAAAATCGCGGGAATTTGCTGAAGGCATCAGAGAGAACACTGCCGCCTTTAATATCTTCGCGGATATCCGCCAAAGCGTCACGAAAACCGCTCGCTTCCATTTGATCGATCAAAGTATCGAGTAATTGAACAATCGGCAACCCGGAGCGCAACAGAACCAAAAGTTCCTGGTTAAACGAGAGAAAGCGCCGCCCACTTATCCGCGACGCCTTCTGTTTCCCGGTGGAGAACAGTTGTAACGATTTGCGCCGGACCTGAAAGACGTAAAAGCCCTGGTCCTGAAGGTGTTCTTTCAACTGCTCCTTGGAGGTGGAATCGAACTGTTTTTCGACCACCCGCCCATCAGCAGTGCCGATTTTACATAGATAGCTTGGCATAAGTCAGGATACTAACACAATTAGCTGACAAAAGAGAATTTTTTAACATGAAAAACATATAAATTTCCCGCAATTAAGTCCCTGCAAAAGAAAACGGGGAATGGCATTCTAATGCCATTCCCCGTCCAGCGACTACGAGAGAAAAAATAGCGCTAAATCAGCCTTGTGCCTGCACTGCAGTAATTGCCGAGACACTGACGATATCATCAACCGAACAGCCACGAGACAGGTCATTCACCGGCTTGGCCAGCCCCTGAACGATCGGACCGACCGCTTCTGCACCGGCCAGACGTTCAACCAATTTATAACCAATATTTCCCGCATCAAGGTCGGGGAAAACAATGGTGTTCGCCTTGCCGGCCACATTGGAGCCTGGCGCCTTCTTCTCACCGACCTTCGGCAACAGGGCGGCATCAGCCTGCAGTTCACCATCGATGGCCAGATCAGGTGCCATTTTCTTGGCGATTTCCAGGGCTTTTAACACCTTGTCGCAATCTTCATGCTTGGCACTGCCCTTGGTCGAAAAGCTGAGCATGGCGACCTTGGCATCGACACCGAGAAAGCTCTTGCAGCTGGCTGCGGTGCTGATGGCAATTTCAGCCAGTGCCTGCGCATCTGGATTCGGGTTGACCGCACAATCGGCAAAGCAGAGGACACCATTCTCACCGAACTCAGGAGTCTTTGTCACCATCAGGAAAACTGAAGAAACGGTCTTCATTCCCGGTGCGGTGCCGATGACCTGGAAAGCAGCGCGCAGAACGTCACCGGTGGTGTTATAAGCACCTGCTACAGCACCGCCAGCGTCGCCCTTATGGACCATCATGGCGCCGAAGTAGAGATTGTCATCACCGGTCAGCAGCTCGATCGCCTGCTCCTTGGTGAGGCCCTTCTTCTTGCGCAGCTCAACCAGCTCATCGGCATAACCGTCGAGCAGGTCGGAAGTCTTCGGGTCGATCAGGGTGACGCCGTCGAGAGATACGCCCAGCTCGGCGGCTTTGGCGTTGAGCGCGTCAACATTACCGAGCAAAGCAACCTTGGCCAGGCCCTCGGCAACAATATTTGCCGAGGCTTCGACCATCCGGTCATCATAACCTTCCGGGAGCACGACAGTCTGCAGATTTTCCCGAGCCTTGGCTTTAATTTGATCAACAAGATGCATTAAAATCCTCCTTACTTTATGTTGGTTATCGCTCCAATAAAACACTATTTGAAAAAAACAATCCCTAGCAATTAGAGATCTACAAATGAATAGCCTCGTTTATACCCAATGGCCGAACAGACGGTCAATCGCTTTTTCATTTTTCAGAACAGTATGAGGCTGGCGGCGAGACAGAACAGTCGCTATAATCTACGGCCTATGATCACTTCGAACACATTAATCACCGGAAAACGTAAAGACCGACCAGCATTACTGATTCTGTGCTTGCTCTTTTCGGTTCTTTTACATTTGCTGGTGGTCTTCTCTCTACCTTATGAAAAATTGAGCAAGAGAGAATTGGCGTTACAGAATCAAGAGCCAACCATCGTACGCCTGATCGATAAGCCGGCATCAGTTGAAAAGAAAGAAATCGAACTCGACCAAAGACCGGTAAAGCCGACACCTGAGCCACCCCCCAAAAGCTCTCGGTTGGCGGAAGAGAACCAACGAGTCGAAACAGAGATGGCACCCAAGGGGGAAGATTTCCGTGATCTGACGGCAAGACCGGCGCCCCCAAAACCCGTCACACCAGTTCCTGAGAGAACAACAGGCAGCACCAAACAGCAACAGTCTCAGCCACAAAGTTCACCGGTCAAGCAGGCCGAAACACAACTAAGGCCTGTCGATCCGAAAGGCAAACTACCCACTCAAAGAGTAACGTCGCTCCCGCCACTACAGCAGCTTACTCAACTGGCACCCGACACCGTAAGACGAATCGCCAGCAGCGAAAGAGCTGCGCAGGAAAGAATCAAGCAACGAGATGATATCGATGCAGGAGATACTGTTTGGCTGAACCTTGAAAGAGGCCTGCTGATCTCATTCTTCCGCCGGTTTCGCAATCAGATCGAAGGGGTTTGGAACTATCCGCGGGAAGCGATTGTGAATGAAATGCAGGGCACCCTGCTTTTGAAAATTACCGTTGACACCGAAGGGGAACTACTCGATGTCGATCTCCTCCGCAGCAGTGGCCACGAGATCCTTGACTACGAAGCAATTCAAGCAGTTTACCGAGCAGCCCCGTTCGGACCGCTCGGTAAACATTATCCTCATCCTGACCTGAAAATTATGGCACACTTCCGTTATCAGATCAGCGGAAAATATATTTATGGCAAGTAATGCCGATCTAATCCTTCACCCAACGCAACTTCGGCTTTCGCGCCGCCGTCGCCTCATCAAGCCGCTTGACCTTGGCTCGCACGGGAGCCTGTTTCAGCAGCTCCGGCTGCGTCTTCGCCTCCTCGGCGATCGCCAGCAGAGCATCACAGAACTCATCGAGGTTCTGCTTGCTTTCGGTTTCGGTCGGCTCGATCATCAGTGCGCCTTTGACCACCAGCGGAAAATAGATGGTCGGTGGATGAAAGCCGTAATCGATCAAGCGCTTGGCCACATCGAGGGTGTGGCAATCATTCTCCAGCGCCGCCTCGGAGAAAACCACCTCGTGCAATGAACGCTGCTTGTTGGGAAGATCATACGCCCCTTCCAGCCGGGCACGGATGTAGTTGGCGTTGAGCACCGCCATCTCGGTCGCTCGCTTCAGGCCCTCACCGCCCATGGCCAGGATGTAACAATAAGCCCGGACCAGGATACCGAAATGCCCGGCGAACCCCTTAACCCGCCCGACCGACTGTTTCAGGTCATAATCGAGCACAAACTGCCCCCCCTCTTTGGCCACGATCGGCACCGGCATGAACGGACGCAGCGTCTCGACCACGCCAACCGGGCCGGCGCCTGGGCCACCGCCACCATGCGGTGTAGAGAAGGTTTTGTGCAGGTTGAAGTGCATGACATCGATGCCGATATCGCCGGGTCGACTGATCCCCATCAGCGCGTTAAGGTTGGCTCCGTCACAGTAAACCAGCCCGCCACGCTCGTGCACCAGATCACAGATCTCACGGATATCCGACTCAAACAGGCCGAGGGTGTTCGGGTTGGTCACCATCAGCGCCGCGACATCATCATCCATCACCGCGTCGACCGCTTCTTTACTGAGCACTCCATCCGAAGTCACCGGGATGACATCGTACCCGCAGAGGGCCGCTGATGCTGGATTGGTCCCGTGAGCGGTGTCAGGGATAATGACCTTGTGGCGCACATTCCCCTGCGCTTCGTGCCAGGCACGGATCATCAACATCCCGGCAAACTCCCCCTGAGCCCCGGCAGCCGGCTGCAGGGTGATGGCGGGAAAGCCGGACACCTCGGCCAGATCCTGCTGCAGCACGTACATCAACTCCAACGCCCCCTGGCTGAGGTGCCCCGGGGTGTGCGGATGCAGTTCGGCAAATCCGGGCAGGCGGGCGGCCTGCTCGTTGACCTTCGGATTGTACTTCATGGTGCAGCTCCCCAAAGGATAGAAGCCGCTGTCGACCCCGTAGTTCCAGGTCGAGAGCCGGGTATAATGCCGCACCACGTCGACCTCGGAAAGTTCCGGAAAGTCGGTAATTTCGTCGCGGGTCAAGCCAGCTGCCGGCGAAACCTCCGGCACATCACACTGGGGCAAACTGTAACCAATCCGACCGGGATCGGTCGATTCGAACAGCAGTTTTTCATCGAGAACCAGCCCGCGGCTGTCTGTCCGGCTCATAATTCACCTCCTGCCAGGGCGGTGACCAGTCGATCGATCTGCTCCCGACTGTTCTGCTCGGTCACGCAGATCAACAGGCCACTGTCCAGCTGCGGATAATCTTTGCTTACGGCGATGCCCGGCAGAATCCCTTCCTGCTCAAGACGGTTCTGCAGCTCGGCAACCGGTTCGCTGCAACGGACGACAAATTCGTTGAAACTCTCGCCGGAGAAGGCCAGGTCAAAACCGTCCAGTGCGGCGATCTGCTGTTTGGCGTAAGAAGCCTTGGAATAGTTCAGCTCCGCCAGCTTGCGCAATCCCTGCTTGCCGTGCAAAGCCAGAAAAATTCCGACAATCAGCGTGCACATCCCCTGATTCGAGCAGATATTGGACGTCGCCTTTTCACGCCGGATATGCTGTTCTCGAGTTGCCAGAGTCAACACAAAGCCACGCTTACCGTCCTGATCGACGGTTTCCCCAACCAGGCGCCCCGGCAAAGCTCGCATATCCTTCTGCTTGACAGCGAAAAAGCCTATTCCAGGCCCACCGAAAGAGATCGGAATGCCGA
>CALZHQ010000001.1 GCA_945787295.1 uncultured Desulfuromonadales bacterium | reverse complement strand
CTCGGCTCTGGAGGTCATCGGCAAGCAGGAAGGGCTCTCCAAGGTCCACGGCATGTACATGATGGTCACCAAGAAGGAGGCCGTCTTCTTCGCCGACACAACCGTGACCATCGAGCCGACCGCCGAGGAACTGGCCGAAACCGCCATCCTCACCGCCAACAAAGCCAAGCACTTCGACATCGAACCCAAGGTGGCGATGCTCTCCTTCTCCAACTTCGGCAGCGCCGAACACCCGCTGACCCTCAACGTCAAGCGCGCCACCGCCCTGGTCAAAGAACGGGCCCCCGATCTGGTGGTTGACGGCGAGATCCAGGCCAACGTGGCCCTCGACCCCGAGCTGATCACCACGCAGTTCCCCTTCTCCAAGCTCAAGGGGGACGCCAACGTCTTCATCTTCCCCGACCTGGAGTCGGGCAACATCTGCTACAAACTGCTGCACAAACTCGGCGGTGTCGAACAGATCGGTCCCATCCTGATGGGGATGAAGAAGCCGGTCCACGTACTGCAGCGCGGCGACGACGTGGCCGACATCGTCAACATGGCCGCCGTGGCGGTGGTCGATGCCCAAGGCGACGGTTAATTCACCTAAAGCAAATAACAAAGGGGTCAGGTCTACACATTTCACTTTGTAAAAAGTGTAGACGCGACCCCTCTAGGAATTGCGTGAAACCCGCCACCCCAATTTCAAAAATCCTATGGACATATGCGAAACCCATTTGACAGGACATTAGAATGCGGATTGAAGGTTTTTTGCTGGAAAGATGAGAAAGCTTCACAACTGCAGATTTTTGACACAGTAATCCACCTGCCAAAACTCCTTTGACTTTGTGGCTCTTTAATGCAACAGAATTATCAACAAACCTTCATTTTTTTCTGAATGCTTTTAATCATTCCTTCTTTCTAATTCAACTTGCCTCCGAAGGGCATATTTATTCCAGAATGTACAAAAGATCTTCCATGCACCGGAATCCTCCTCCGAACGTCTTTCACCAGACCTTCGATCATTATTTATTACGGATAATTCGTGCTGTCTGCCATTCATTTCTCTTAACATTTCAATTGCCTCGCTTCCTTACAGCCGTAGAACCGCATATCAGGGTACCTATTATTGCCATGACCACAACACATAACCTCACCATACCCGGTAGACTTCCCTTTGACATGTGGTTCTCTTTTAATTTAATAACAACCCCCTCATGGGCTTAGTCCGTGTGAGGCTTTCTGGCAAAATGTTACATAGGTGTCCTCATAATTTTATGGTATCCCTTTACCAAAGATTTACAAGTAGCATATGGACAAAAATCTTCGATTTGGTAGCCGTGGCCTCTTCGCGTGCCTATGGTGGTGGCTTTTTTATTTCTTGGCTCCATAGATTTGAGACAGCCTTTCCCCCTGTCCCGCATATCGGGGGTGAATTCAAATTGCAAGGTGGAAGCTAAGGGGACGTTCTTTTCTATTTGACTATTGGTGGTCTCCTGAATATCCTTCCTCCTATGCCAAGAACCGCCCGCCTCGATATACCCGGACTGCTGCAGCATGTCATCGTCCGGGGCATAGAAAAACGTCCGATCTTTCTGGACGATGAGGATCGCACTGGGTTCCTTGACCGCTTTTCGACCCTGCTTGGCGAAACCGGCACCCACTGCTACGCCTGGGCGTTGATGCCCAACCACTTTCACCTGCTGCTCGTCCCCCAGCGCGACAGCCTCGCCCGTTTCATGCGCCGGTTGCTGACCGGCTATGTCGTCACCTTTAACCGCCGCCACAACCGGGTCGGGCATCTGTTTCAGAACCGCTATAAATCGATTGTCTGCGAAGAGGAAGCCTACCTGCTGCAGCTGGTGCGCTATATCCATCTCAACCCCTTACGTGCTGGCCTGGTGAAGTCTATGGACGAACTGGATCGCTACCCTTGGTGTGGGCATGGTGTCCTGATGGGGAATCTTAAAATGGAAGGGCAGCAGACCGGAGAGATCCTGCGGCGCTTCAGCCGTGGAGCCGTCAAGGGCAGAGAACTCTACCGGCAATTCGTCGCCGACGGCAGCGAACAGGGCCGGCGGGATGAGCTGATCGGTGGCGGACTGCGCCGCAGCCAGGGGGATGTTTCCAGCGCCGAAGAGATCGAGAGTTTCGACGCGCGGGTGCTTGGCAGCGGGGCCTTTGTCGAAAGTCTGCGACAGCAGCAGGGGCTGCAGGATAAGCTTGATCCCGGCATGTCCTTATCTCAACTGATCGCCCGGGTCGGGACCCTGTTGAATGTTGCGCCTGAAGCGATCCGCCGCCCGAGCAAAGCGCGGCTCCCGGCACTGGCCCGTGGCCTGGTCTGCTACCTGGCAGTGCGCAAGTTGAAGCGCAAAGGGATTGAGGTGGGGAAGGAACTCTGCCTGGGGCCTTCCGGCGTCAGCCTGGCGATTCGCCGGGGTGAGCAGTTCTTCGCTGAACATCCGGAAGTGGTTGAACAGGCTTTAGCGCTGGATACATTTTGTTTTCCTCTTCCCCTAGGTTGATGGCAAGAAGGTGAAAAGGCCCTTGTAACGGGAACACGTTTATTAGCCAATAAAAAAATAGAAAAGAACGTCCCCTTGTGGGTGCCCCTTTTCGCAATAAGTAGACCCAACTGACATTTTTGGAGCGGCGAAAAGAAAGCCTTACGATACCTTATTTCTGGTTGGTCGCGACTCAATGTAATCATCGATTGCAACCGCGACCCTTTTTGAAAAGGCCACGGCCTCGACCACGGTGCGGGCCCCGGTGACGACATCGCCGGATGCAAATACGCCATCTCGGGTAGTTCGGCCGTCCTCGTCGCTTTCCAGCAGGCCATCCTTGCCCAAGTTCAGTCCCACGTTGTTGCGGACGATCAGGTCCCGTGCCGTCTGGCTGATCGCAATCAGGATGCTGTCGGCGTCTTCGAAGCCTTCGGTGTTCTCTTCCTTGTTGGTGGTGACAAACCGGACGCCGGTCGCAGTAAACTCGAGCGGGGACTTGTAGAGTTCGAGTTTGACGCCATCGATCTTGGCGTGCTCGATTTCGATCTTCTCGGCAGGCATGTCCTCCTCTCCCTTGCGGTACATGATCGAGACGTCCTGGCTGCCGGAGCGAATGGTGGTTCGGGCGACATCCATCGCCACGTTGCCAGCCCCAACCACAACCACTTTCTGACCGAGGTTGTAAACCTGCGGTTTTTTCAGGTAATCGATGGCAAAGTGGACATTCCCGAGGCTTTCGCCTTTGATGCCAAGAGTTTTGGGCCGCCAAACCCCCGTGCCGATGAAGACAGCATCAAAGCCGTCGCGGAACAGGTCATCGATAGTAAGGATCTTCCCTACCATGCAATTCTTCCGGATTTTCACGCCAACTTTGAAGAGCTTTTCCTCAATGGCATCGAGGATGCGCTTGTCGAGCCGGAAGTCCGGAATCCCGAACCTCAAGACTCCGCCAATTTTGTCAAAGGCCTCGTACATGGTGACGTCGTAACCCTTAAGGGCCATGGTCATTGCCAGCGAGATCCCCGCTGGACCGGAACCGATAATGGCAAGACTTCGGCCGTTGGGTTCAGGTTTTTCAAATTCGCGGTGGTTCAGGTAGAAAGTCGAGATGTAGTTCTCGATGCCACCAACGTTGACCGGGGTGCCTTTCTTATTCAAGACACAATGCCCCTCACAATGCTTTTCGTGTGGGCAGACCAGAGAGCAGACGATCGAGAGGGGATTGTTCTCAAACAGCATCTCCCCGGCATCCTTGATGTTGCCGGCCAAAAACATCCGGATCATATCGGCGATTGCGGTGTTGACCGGGCAGCCCTTTTGGCAGAGTGGGTTTTTGCAGTCGAGGCAGGTTTGAGCAGAACTGATAATGTGTTTCATGATACTCCTCGTATGGGGATTCAAAAGAAATCATCCGCAACCCTGCGGCATCATAATCAAGGATAGCCGGTTAATCACTGAGGTCAAAAAATGCGCGGCGCACACACACCGGATTGTCAAATCTCCTTTGTAACTCAGAGGCTGATAGAAAATCGGCCCTATCCACCAAACAAAGGTGGATGTGACATAGGTTGACATTGTTGTGATGGAACATAGCTCCATAGGGAGGTATGTCTATGAATCTCAATCAGTTTCGCAACATGTTTCCAGATGAATCTGCCTGTCGCAACTATCTGGAAAAGGTCATCTGGCCCTTGGGGCGTGTTTGCCCGCACTGTGGCGGCCTGAAATCCTGGAGGATCAAAGGCGATTCGTCTCGCCCTGGCCTTTACGAGTGCAGCGGTTGCGCAGGGCAATTCACTGTGACAACAAAGACGCCCATGCACAGCAGCAAACTGCCGCTTCAAACCTGGCTGTTGGCGATGTATTTCATCATCAACTCCAGCAAGGGGATTTCTTCGGTTTTTTTGGCCAAGTGGCTTGGCGTAAATCAGAAGACTGCATGGAAAATTGGTCATGCGATCCGGGCGATGATGTCTGTCCATGCTGACGCCATCGGGAGAAGCTAAGGGAGAAGCTAAGGGGACGTTCTTTTCTATTTGACTATTGGAAAAAACGGTTCAGATTTATTTAATCCACAAGAAAGCTGCAGCGTTGTGAGAGAAATTCCGATGCCAAAATGCCAGTTTTCTCTCGCTTCTCTTTTTAGGCTTCCAGAAGTCGCTTTTGCAGCAGACTTTGCATATCGCGACGACCGTCGACAATCAACATGATGTAGAGGTTATTGTCCAGATCCGCACCCTATGACGCGCTGAAGAAAAAACTGCCCGCAGATTACCCAACGTAATCTGCGGGCCTTTTTTAGAGGAAATAATCAATTCCTACTGATCATCCTTGGAACGATCGGATGACATAAACTCACTGAACTCAGCCTCGTCGGCCCGACGTTTTGCTGCCGATCGGAAATCTCTAAACCGCCGCGCGCGATCTTTAATCTCTTTTTTGAGCTCAGCAATGCGGTCACGTTGGGTCTGTTGAAACTCATCGAACATGGAGTTTTCGCCCTTCGCGTCTTTGTGGCCGCGCGATCCAGAAGATGCGCCATTGAACACGGCCGACCAGGTGTCCTGAGCTGCGCTGGGGATATCTCTTACATCGCGACCGGTCAGAGTCCAGAACAATAAAAACAATCCGACCGGCCAGAAAAATACGAAACCGACGACCATTGCGGCAATGTTCAGGCCAGACCAGTTGCCTTTCGAGCAGCAACTTTTGCGCGAATGGTGATGCTGACTGGAATCGTTGACTGTTGAGCTGTCTGATGTTGTCATAATTATTTCCTCTCTTTTTGCAGCTATGGTTGACAAATGTGAACAATGTTCACATAATTATTATACGTATTTCGCTTTAAATTTCAAGACCAATCCGAAAAAAAGTTTACAGTGTTCACATTGGCTTTGTTGGCCGTTAATTCAATCAGGGTGGATTTGAGAGCAAACCATGAGAACAGATAAAAAGCCTTATCATCACGGCAATCTTGCCGAATCGCTTCTCGAGGCTGTTGACGAACTGGCCACGAAGTTCGGGCTTGAAGCCGTCACTCTTCGTGGCTGCGCTAAAAAAGTCGGCGTTTCTCCGTCCTCGGCTTTTCGGCACTACGCTGACAAGCGCGCCCTGCTCACAGCATTTGCCACCAAAGCTCTGCACCAATTGGCAGAACTCATGGAAACAGCGAAAGACCGCGCCGTAAGGGAAGGCACCAACGCGTTTGCGGCGGTCGGGCTGGCCTATATCGAGTTCGCCCTCGAAAAGCCCGCGTTATTTCGCGCGATGTGGAGAGAAGAGACGATTTATTCCAATGATGAGGCTTATGTTACGGCGACAAAACGATTGAGGAGCCACCTGCAGGGTGGATTTGCAGAGACAATCGCGGACGATGATCCGCACAATTTCAGTCCCCAGGAACTCTTAGCCTGGTCGTCTGTGCATGGTCTGGCGCATTTGTTTGTTGACGGCCCGGTGGAAAAGGAGAAATCAATTCAGCAGAAGTTGGCGGCAGCGCAAGCGATGATTCAGGCGCTTGCGCCGGTTTTGGGAAAAACGGTTTAGTCGTTCGGATTGCCCTTCAGCTTTCTTTTCAACAGCCAACTTTTTTATAGCAGTTTTGTCCAATGACCAGATCCGACCCCTATGATGCCCTGTTCCTTCGCATCTAACCTGTCTAATGCCACCCAAGAAACGCCTGCCTGATCGTCTTCTTCGATGCCAGCCAGATTTTGATCACTTCATAGAGAATAATGGTTGCGTAACTTACGGAAAACCAGAGCACGATCTCCTCGATCGGCAAATTGTGCCAGGCATCGATATAGATTCCGGTCATTGCGGAATTTTGAAATCCCCACCATTGATATGGCAAGGCGAGGGTGACCTCCCAGAGCAGGCTGATCAAGACGATGACAATGAGCGTAAAACTGAATGCGCGCCAATTGATGAAATTCTTGACGCTATGATAGAACCCGAGTGAAGGCACCAGGGCCACCAGGGTTAAATAGATAAAGTACCAGGGGAAACCGGGTTCGCCGGAAAACCAGATTTTGTAGCTGACGGCACCGGCAATGAGCAGGCCGGCGATGCCGAGTGACGCGGGGTGAAAACGGAGGATCTTCTCCAGTTTTTGCGCCTCGCCCTGGTAGTCGGGTATGTTGTAGAGGGCGAACCAGAACTCGTCACCCCAGGCGTAAATCAGCAGAATTGTTATAAAGCCGCTGAGATAAAAGATAATCTCTTCTATCGGGATGCGTCCGTTGACTGCGGGCAGGGTTATTCCTAAAACCGCATTGTGGTTATGAAAAACAAAAAACGCGCTGGCGAACAAGACATCCAGAATCACACCGAGGGGAAACAGCAGCGCCACGGTCAGAATGAAGGCTTTTTTCTGCAAACGCATATTCGGCTTGCGGAAAAACCACCAGCCAATGGCTAACATGGGAACAATGAACAGGCTCAGACTTATGGTGTAGCCCAGCGGCGTCGGGTTGTCCGAGGTCACCACCAGCGTGCCGGGGTCGATGACTGTCTGCAGCGTTAAGGCGGCCGGAAGAATTAAGACACACAGGATATAACCGACAACAACCGCCGCTTTCTTGCTCTCGCTTCGCATATCCTCATCACCCTTCTTCAAATCTTGCATAAATACCTTAACACCAAGGCGGCCAGTGCGCATTGACCGCCTCGTGAAGCAATCGATTGGTGAGGTTTCCGGTTTTGAGAGAAAGTATCCGCAGTTAACTGAGTTAGAATCGCCAGGGGGTGCTCAAAAGACTCTTGAAATCTCATTAACTCCTGATAAAGGTATAAAGACATAAGCACCTGTTCAACGATCCCGACAAAGCCAATCCTTCCGTGAGGGGGGGAGCGGAAAGCATCGGATCTTTGTTGGTCAAAGATGGCCGAGCTGCCGAAGGATGTAAGTCCGAACGGTGCGCTCGGTTTTTTTGTGCCGGTCGTCAGGATCTGCACGGGGAAAAACAGATGACTTTCTCCTGGAAAGAGCACCCAACAAGTCACATGTCGTAAGGGAGGCAAAGATGAAAAAAAGACTCAAGACTGGCAAAGGGAAGCTCGAAAAAGCCCCCTGGAATGTTGACCGGTTTATTGTGGAGGAAAATTCTCCTGAAAGGGATGAGCCGAATGATTTGGAAGAATTGCGGGTCCGCTCTCCAATCTACGTAACCGCTGCGAAGAAAAGCTCGAAGCTCCGGGTTGAACAGCTTGAGGAAAAAGGCACCTGGATGTTGGAGCTCGGCGATGAGTTCATGATGGGGCGTCCCGGCCGTGAGATGAAAAAGCTTCCCAAGGCCGAAATGGAAAAAATGGACGAGGTTGAGCTCGAGCCGGGCATCCCCAAGTGGAGCGGCATCACCTACCATCCCAAGGTGTCAAGCCCGCGTGAGCACGAAGCCCTCACCCGCATCAGTGGGAAAAAGATCACTCCGCACGGCTACATTTTCGGAACTGACGACCGGCAGGTTTACTATCCCAGTGGCTACCCATGGCGCTGTATTGGCAAGGTCGAAGTCTGGTACATCGTCGGGACGACCTGGGTCTTCTTCGGCTCTGGCACAGGCGCGCTGGTCGGCGATAACATTATGGCCACATCAAGCCATATGTTTCCTTGGTTTGTCGGAAACTTCGGCTGGGGATGGGCGATGAAGTTCACCCCCTCGTATTATGACGGAAGTTCAACCTACGGGAGTGGTGTCTATTCCTGGTGCGAGGTGGGGCGAGGTTACAGTAATCATGATCAGGGTGACGACATGATTGTCATGAAACTCTACACCCCGCTGGGCAACTCCCTGGGCTGGTTCGGCTCGAAAACCTATAACGACAACTGGGAGGACGGGCACTACTGGACCAAGTGCGGGTATCCCGGGGCTGTTGCGTCAGGCCAGCGGCCCAGCCGGATCATGTGGTTCCCGATTGTTGACGACGACTGGGATGGCGCCGGGCTCGAACTCGAATACAAGGCAGATTCCAGTGGCGGTGATTCCGGAGGTCCGGTGTTCGGCTGGTGGGACAGCGGCCCGCATCTTGTCGGCATTCACTCAGGAAGTGAAGAGGAATACCATTTCCCCTTCTCGATCGTGAAGAATAACGTCGCCGCGGGTGGAAGCATCCTGCCGAACCTGATTATCTGGGCACAGAACAACTGGTAGGGGATATATGGAGCAAAGAGCCCACTGATAGGTGAATTACGCCCAGCCCTTGGTCGAAATGACCTCAGAAGGACTGGGCGTTACACTTTTCCTATTATGTGCCAGATTCATTGAAATACTGAATATTCTATGCGTGGGGAGCGTAATAGAGAAGATGATAAAGATCTTTGTATCAGGCGGCGGTACTCACAGGGGAAAGGGGAGAGACAGGTCAAAATCTTGAGATAAATAAGTACGCTGATTGACTTAGTAATATTTGTTTTGAGAAAGTTGCCCAGGCCGTTGCAATCTCATTAAGTTCTGATACTACTAGAAGCATAATAAATAAATCAGCAATCCCGACAAAGCCAATCTTCCCGCGAGGGGGGAGGCGGAAAGCGGCGGGTCTTTGTAGCAAAGATGGCCGAGCTACCGAAGGATAATAATCCTGATGGTTTGCTCGGCCATCATGTTTGCATAACTGACGTATCCATAAGAAGGACTCTCATAAACAGTGAGAGGCTAAAACCTGGGCGATAAGTTTGCCTGGGTGCAGAGCCCGCAAGACCAGTCATATAGATAACCTTTAAAAGATCGGGGGGCGGATATGGAAAAGTTCACACACGGCCAGTTTGAAAAAAGACGCTTCCGTCGCTGCGTTACGATGGAGAAGCACTGGCAACTCGTTCGTAAGGATCCTGAATATCGCTGGCGCAGTCGTGAGCTTGAACGCGAAGTCCAGGATTGGATAAGACGCTACGGAGGTGCAGGTCTAAGGACAGGATTGATTCGTATTCCTGTCGTTGTACACGTTCTTTACAACACCTCAGCCCAAAACATCAGCGATGCACAAATTCAATCACAGATTCAGGTTTTGAACGATGATTTCAGGCGCTTGAATGCTGATGCTTCATCGACACCGACAGCGTTTACAGGTGTTGCCGCCGACGCACGACTCGAGTTTGCTTTAGCGGTTCGTGACCCTAGCTGCAGTACAACAAGCGGAATCACTCGAACTTCAATCTCAACCACAGGCTGGGTATTCCCCTCCGATGCTATGAAATCTTCAGCAACAGGTGGCGTTAATCCCTGGCCGGTAGATAAGTACCTCAATATATGGGTCGTGAACTACACCGACGGAACACTCGGCTATGGAACCTTCCCCTCAATGCCTGCGAATATACAAGGCGTTGTCATGGACTACCGAGCTATGGGGAATACTGGGCCCGTCTCAGCACCCTACCATCTTGGTCGCACAGCGACTCATGAAGTTGGCCACTGGCTTAATTTGTTGCACATTTGGGGTGATGACGGAAACGCTTGCACTGGCTCAGACAATGTCAGCGATACCCCAAACCAGGCTGACGAACATTATACCTGTCCGACATTTCCTGATATATCGTGTATGAATGGTCCCAATGGTGACATGTACATGAACTACATGGACTACACCGACGATGTGTGTATGAATATGTTTACCGCGGGGCAGGTCGCACGTATGGACGCAACCTTGCACACTGCCAGGGCGTCAATTCTTGCATCCGATGGACTGGTCCCTGTGGCCGGTAGCCCGGGCCCAGATCTCTGGATGAAGGATGTTTCCGATGACTTCGGAGCGGAGCCTGATCCATCGACGCAACCGATGTACCTCAGCGATGATATCTGGGTAAGAACAAGCAATGACGGCCTGATGAACCAGGATCATCAGAATCCTGAATACAGGCCGCCTGGATCGCCATCTAATTACATCTATGTGCGGGTCCGAAATCTTGGTTGCAGTGGTACTGCTTCGGGAACCCTGAAACTCTATTGGGCTAAAGCATCAAGTGGCCTTTCCTGGCCCGCGCCCTGGGATGGAAGCGTGACCTCTCCTGCCTTGATGGGAGGACTCATTGATACCCAGAGTGTGTCCGTCGCCGGGGGGGATGACGAAATCTATACTTTCCCCTGGATGCCTCCCAACCCCGCCGACTACGCCAGCTTCGGTGCCGACCAGGGTCATTTCTGCTTACTGGCTCGAATTGAGACATCGTCCACATCCCCTTATGGGATGACATTTCCCGAAACCACCAACCTCTACGCGAACGTAAAAAATAATAACAATATCGTCTGGAAGAATATCACCATAGTCGATGAAGAGCCGGGTGCAGGCCGCACGGCGAGCGTCATCGTGGCCAATTTTTCGGAAGAATTTCAGGGAACAAAACTCGTGTTCAGAACACCAAAGGGGGAAGAGCCTTCAATCTTCGACTGGGGGCAAGTTTTTGTCGAACTTCCCCCAGAACTGCTGGAGCTTCAGAAGGGCGAATGTGACGATAGAGCCGGGACACGTCCATTTGATGAAACGACTTTTCAGATAATGGGAACCGGCGCAAAGCTCGGAATATTCGAGCTCAAACCCGGGGCCCTGCATACTGTAAAGATAAAATTCGTTCCCGCACATAAACATCCGCTGGGGGTTCGCGTTTTTGCCCTGGATTTAATACAAAAAACCAAGGAAGGCGTGGTTGGGGGGCAGCGCTTCATACTCAAAACTCTGCCGGATACGCGAAATATCGCAATCGACAAACCGCTCACTGTGTTCGATGGCGTTTCCTGGCAGACCGCAGGCAGCGGCCTGTCTCAATGCAAATGTTGTTGCTCTTGTAGGTAAAGCACGAGAGCTCTCTCGCTATTGGAGATGATTCAATGTCTATACTTTGCAGAAGCCTATGCGCATTATTCCTGTGTTTAATGTTAACCAGCTGCTCATCAATTGTCAGTGCGCTATTCGGAGATAGCGTTGAGGTTAATTCAAGCGATTCATCCCCGCCGAGTGTTCGGATCTCGGTGGCAGATGTCTATGTGCGCGACCCTGATCCTGGTGACTTTGTCGTATCAACTGTAGATCGCTCCGCTCAGGTCAGTGGGTACGTTATGGTTTCGGCATTTGGCGAAGATTCCCAGGGGGTTCGATTTGTCGAAATACTCGATATAACGATCGAACCGACGTGTGCCCCAACCCCCGTGGGAAGAGACGGAAGACCACCAGCCCCGCCAACCTTCTTAAGAGCGCCGGTCACAGTCATCTCCGGACAACGTGCCGAGACCCCGGCATCCAGCTCCGTTGCCACGACAAGAGTGCCAGTTTTTAAGTCTATCAATCTGCGGGGAGGATCTGTCGAGGCTTCCAGGTGGTGCCCGGAAGACCGCCCCTTGCTCGGTAACGCCATTGCCCGTATCCGGGCAAGAGCGGCCAATTTCGGCGGTGGAGTTTCCGATACGGCTATTGCCAGCCTCTCGTTGCAGCGAATTTCATCCGCTGGCGCAGGGGTTGGCTTTCCTTCGGTAGGGAGCTCCGGTGGGAGCGGTTCAAGTTGTGCTGACGTGGGCACGGCGTGTATGACACAGCCAGCCGAGTGTTTTGGTAGAGGTGACGGCTGGCAGGTTCCGGGAACAATTCAATGCCGGGGTGATGAGTCGGTTTGCGTCGCCGAGTCCAGTGACGATTTCTGCTCAACCTGTGGCGGAGAATGCGGTGGTTGTGCCGGCGATTCATGTTCGGCAACAAACCCCTGTGCGCCTGGTTCAATATGCGCAAGATTGCCACGTCTTGGGGGGAGCATTCAGCGCTGTCAGTCAATTATTATCGCCGAGACCAGCACCGGAAACCGTCCTTGCACACCGTTGAACGGCTTTTGCTGGCTACCAGATGAGGCGGGGCAAGCTGAGATCATATGCAGCGAAAGTCGAGAATAATTCTTCGGTCGCTCTATACCTTGGGCAAGTGGCGCCAGCTGAATTCCATCAAGAAACGCTGCAGCCCCGCTTATTTGTCTGTGGAGCCTTAAACGGAGGTGTAGCAGCGAGCGAAAGCGAAAAAGAGGGGGAAATATGGCGAATCATCGGCAGGCTATCTGTTTGGGGTTGGCATTCGTTTTTCTCGGGGTATTGTTCACCGCCTCAGTGAACGCTGCGGTCAAATATGAATTCAGAGTGACTGAACAACCCGCTGATGACTTTCACATCCCCCTTGCCGCAGAGATGTGGTTAAGCAATGCTGCCGTGACCGCCGGGCAAGCCATTGACGCTGATATTGAGACCTTGCAGATCACTGGCGGCACAGCGGTTCGCAGTGAGAGTCCACTGAGCCTTTCGCATTTGCATCCGGCATTTGTAAACAGAACCGTTACACTCTCTGATGATCGAACGACAATTACCGCAATCTCGGCAATTGTGACGCCACACAATTCTCCAATTGACCACCTGGTGCTTCACCAACAGAATCCGCCCCATCCCACGCTGGAAGTCCATGAAAACCTTGGTTATGTTCATGCGAATTATATAAGGCTCGAGACAACGCTGTTGCCGATACCGCCAGAGACCCGCAGTTCGGTATTCGGTGGAGAATGGCGACAGGTCCCTGACTATGGGTTTTTTCCGGGATTCAAAGATTTTATCGAGCGGTTGGCCTGTTTTCCGTTCTAAGGGTGGCTTGAGAGGCATGAATTATTGCTGCCCCATCCCCTTGAACATTTCCTGCATCTGTTTCAGCGCCTCCTGGGCGCGCTTCATCTCCTCCGGATTCGGCATGCCTGGTTGTGGTTCGGCAGGAGAACCTGCCCGGCCTTTGCCACCCATTAGCGCTTCGAGGTCCGGGCCTTCCTGGCAGACCACTCCGGCGGGCAGAGGCAGGGTGAATTTCGGCAGCCTGACGTTGAAATCGACCCGGGTGACCTGCATCTTCGAGCCCATCATGTCGGTCCCCAGAACGAAATACTCGAACTCTTTGTCGTAACAGATCTTGCCCATATCCGAGGTATAGAGCACCCCGGGCCGGTCCGCCCCTTCGCAGGCCCCGGCTTTCACCAGGCCCATCGATCGCCTCATATCCTCGGCCATCTTTTCCGGGTCGGCACCAGCGGCCATGCCGATTGCTGCAGAGATATCTGTCGTTGTGCAGGTCTTTTTGCTCTGATCATAGGTCGATATTTTATTTCCCTCGCGCAGAATAAAAAGCTTGCTGCTGCCCATGATGTTTTTTTCGTCCCGCTCTTCGTATTCCCGGTACTGGTGCGGGTCATTTGAATACTTGATGAATTTCTTGCTTTTGATCTCCGTGCCCATCGGCGCCGTGGTGAGCTCTTCGAGCTGGATGGTTTCCGGAAATGAAGCGGCGGCAGCGACTATCGGTTGCAGGAGGAGTAACGCCGTGCAGATGAGACAATGAAGAGTTTTCATAGCAGCATCCTTTCAGCTCATTAAGGGCCTGTATGTCTAGGATAGCATTGATCGGTGCAGCTTCAATTCTCCGCAGAAAATTCTGCTGCCAGGTGGGCTGGCAAACAGGGTGCGGCAGCCGACCAGCAAAGTGTGCAGGTGGACACGAGAGGCGCAATCATAAACCGATCGGTTGATTTCCTCGCAATCTGCGCTTGAATGAATAGAGCGTTTGCAAGATCACTCAATATGATTGGGAGGAGGGCCGTATGGGGCTTTTCAGTCGGAAGAAACGCACGTCAGCGTCGATTCGCCGCATCTGGCACAGCCCGCCGCCGGGGGCGCCCTGGTATTACTGGACCTTCGTCTTGTTTGAGGCACAGGGGCAGGCCATCGAGGTGAAGCTTTCGAAGCGCCAGGCGAAAAAGTTTGTCAAACAATACAGTGAAGGGGAGACCGGCCATCTGGTTTATGCAGGGAAGGACCTGGTCTCCTGGGATACGATATCGCCGGAAATGCCGCTGCGGCAGCGGAGCAACGTGCGTGTTTTTCTTTCTTATGCCCATGAATGGTCTGAGGACGCGGAATACATCTCGCAGGTTTTCAGCTCACATGGTCTGAACGTCTGGCTTGACAAGGGAGCGCTTCGAACAGGCGATAAACTGGGTAAGAAAGTGCTGGAAGGGATCAAGGGCGCAGATTATTTCTTGCCGCTGCTTTCCCCGGAATATTACGCATCGCCCTGGTGCATCCGCGAGCTCGAAGTCGCAGCCGACGAAGGCATACAGGTCATTCCGATTAAAGTGTCCGAGGGGAATCTGGTTCTACCGCCGCACTTGCGTCAACTCTATGAGGAGCGGCTTGGGGAGCCGGTTTTTCTGGATATCCGGCGCCGCGACCCCTCAGCCCGGCTGGCGGAACTCGCGACCCAGATGCTTGACTGACTCAGGTTCGAAACTGCCTGAAGTCCTATCTCTCAAGTCACCGTTTTGTTGTGCTTTAAGATGATCCATCTCAACGCACCACTTGAGCCCCGATTATCCCGATCTGCAGAGTTTTCAGCTGTTCCGCTGAGAGGTTGTCAGCGAGATTCAGATCGACCAGCTGCTGGCTGCCGGCGGCCAGAGTGCCGTTCAGCTCGTGCCGCCAGCGCTGCAGCCTGCCGTTGGCGTCGCGATACTGGATGCCGAGGACGATCTGGCCGATCTTTCTTGGCGTCGGGTTGTTGAACTGGGCGACGATCCGCCCCCGGGAATCCTGACCGGCGCGGACCTTGAGATATTTGCCGGGGTTGTCCTTCAGATCCAGGTCAACCAGCGCGCCGTAGGCCTCGCGGCCGAGCTCGCTTTTACTGTCGGCCACCTTGGCATAGTAGGATTTCGCTTCGTTCAGCCGCCCCGACCTGCGCGCCAGATCGCCAAGCGCGTGATAAGCGGGGGCCGTGGGCAGCAGCTTGACGCTGCGCTCCAGATCGGAGCGGGCTTGCCGGGTCAGGTTCAAGGCCTCGTTGACGCGGCCGCGCTGCAGATAGAAATAGAAAAAGTCGGGGTTCAGCCGGACAGCCTTGTCGTAATGAAGCAGGGCCGTTTTGTAGCTCTGCTTCTTCTGCTCCACGTCGCCGAGCAGGCCATGAAACAGGGCCTCCCGTGGTTCCTGCGCAATCGCTTGCCGGGCCAGACGCGCGGCCATGGGGGTATCGCCCTTCGCCAGCGCCTCGCGCCCCTTGTCGTGGGCTTCATAGGCGGGTTTGGTGCGTACGATATGCGCGACCTTGGCGCGGTAGCGCTCCGCGCCGCCTTCACCGCCTTTGGGCAGGGTGGCCAGCAGGGCGATATTGTTCTGCACCCGCTCTTGCGACGGGGGATGGCTGGCAAAGAGGCCGTTCAGCCAGTTCTGCTGCCGCCCTTCGGAGAGTTTGACAAAGGTGCGCTGCAGGTCGACCGCCCCTTGGGGATCATAGCCCGCCCGCACCATGTACTGCATGCCGTAGTGGTCCGATTCCCGCTCGGCGTCGCGGCCATATTTCTGCGTCAGCAGCTGCGCCCCGAGCCCTGCGCCCATTTGCGCCAGCTGCGCATAATCGCTGCCCTGGGCCGCGACGGAAACACCCATCACCCCGGCCTGCAGCAGCATGCCTTTGGACATGCGGCTCGCACTATGCCTGGCGGCGGCATGGACGATTTCGTGGCCGAGCACCGCGGCCAGCTCCGCTTCACTTTGCAGCTCGGTCAAGAGGCCGCGATTGATCGAGATTTTCCCTCCCGGCAGGGCCCAGGCGTTGGGCACCGAGTTGTTCAGCACCTTGAATTCATACGGCAGCTTCCGGTCGCTGACGGCGGCGAGCCGCTGCCCGACCTGGCTGACATAGCGGGTCAAAGCCGGATCGACAGTATAGTCGCCCCCCTGCGACTGTCGGGAAGGCGCGTACTGCTGAGCGCCGATGGCCAGTTCCTGCTGTTCACTCACCAGGCTGAGCTCCTTCTTGCCGGTCACCGGGTTGACGGCGCAGCCGGCCAGCAGGGTAAAGAGCGTCAAGAGCAAGAGCAGTTTTATGCGCATCATGCTTTCCTTTCCTTTAGAACTCCTGTCTCTTATTAAAACCGAGGGGGCGATTGTTTTCAATCGAAACGATCTCTGGCGGGAGCGAAAGCTGCGTTCAAGGTTAGGCTGGTAGCAGAACTGTTGGGTCGTCACAGCGGGGAGGCGAGCTGGAGGAGTTTGGGGAGCCTAAAAACAACGATGACGGATGCCACCAGGAGGTTTACCGGTTCATTTTACTGTTCCGGTTCTTCGAGCGATTTATTGTTTTTTGGAATTTCTTCCATTCAATAAACGACTTTTTTAGGGTCGTCCGCTCTACTTTGCCTCGTTGGTGATTCCGTCACCGTTTGATATGAACTCTATCGCAGGTTGCGGGGTTGTCAAGCGACAAAAATCGACTATAACTCAAATAGTTAGAACTGATTGAAATCATATTGGTTATGGAGTTAAGCGGTGCTAGGGTTCAGTCCCTCTGTCTCCAGAATTTCTTCTCTCCAGTTCGGCCCGGCCGATTTCTTGACTTCATTAGGATCTTTGCCTATACCTTTCAGCATGAAAAAAGTGCTGATTCTCTTCGCGCATCCGCGTTTCGAAAAATCCCGAACCAACATGGCCCTGTTGCGCGGCCTTAAGGATCAGGATTTTATCACCATCCATGACCTCTACGAGCAGTACCCGGACTTCAACATCGATGTTGCCCGGGAACAGGCGCTGCTGCTCGAGCATCAGATCCTGGTCTGGCACAGCCCCTTTTTTCTGTACGGCGCGCCGGCCATGCTCAAGCAGTGGACCGACCTGGTGCTGGAGCATGGCTGGGCGCACGGTGAGGGGGGGCAGCATCTTGAACGCAAGTTGATTTTCAACGCGGTAACCACCGGTGGCACGCGGGCGAGCTACGCCCAGGACGGATTCAACCGCTACACGATCGCGGAATTGCTTCGGCCGTGGGAGCAGGTGGCCGCCCTGTGCGGGATGACCTGGCTGCCGCCCTTCGTGGTGCAGGGGACCTACCGTCTGACCGACGTCATGCGGGCCGACTACGCCGAGCAGTACCGGCAGGTGCTGCTCAGCCTCGCGCAATCCCCGCCCCTGGACGGGGTTTGGGACTACCCGTTTCTCAACGACTGGATCGCCGCTTCGAACCCTCAGGGGCAATCATGACCGAGACCTTGCTGGGACAGGCCATTGTCTACCTTGGTGGGGCGCTGATCTGCGTCCCCATCGCCAAGCGGCTGGGAATGGGATCGGTGCTTGGCTACCTGCTGGCCGGCATCCTCATCGGCCCCTTCGGCCTCGGTTTTGTCGGGCACGAGGGGGAGGACATCATGCACTTCGCCGAATTCGGTGTGGTGATGATGCTCTTTCTGGTCGGGCTCGAGCTGGAACCGGCGCATTTCTGGCGGCTGCGCTCGCGTATCCTGGGGCTGGGCTCGCTGCAGCTGACCCTGACCAGCTTCATTCTTACCGGTGGTTTCCTGCTGCTGGGGCTTGACTGGCGCGCGGCCCTGGCTGCGGGGCTGGCCCTGTCCATGTCGTCAACGGCGATCGTGCTTCAGTCTCTTAAGGAGAAAGGGCTCGGCGCCTCGCAGGCCGGATCGAGCTCATTCGCCGTGCTGCTGTTCCAGGACATCGCCGTTATTCCAATGCTGGCCCTGCTCCCGTTTCTGGCCCTCCAGTCTGGTGCCGGGGCGGCGCATGGCCATGGCGCGACACTCTTTGACGGCCTGCCGGTCTGGCTGAAGGCCGGGTCGGTTCTGTTTGCCGTCATCGCAGTGATTGCGCTGGGGCGCTTTGTCATCGTCCCGTTCCTGCGGATCATCACCAAAGCGAGCGTGCGCGAACTTTCCGTCGCCGCGGCGCTGCTGATCATCGTCGGGATCGCCTTCCTGATGCAGCTGGTGGGGCTGAGTCCGGCCCTCGGGGCCTTTCTGGCCGGCGTGCTGCTGGCCAACAGCGAGTTCCGCCACGAGCTCGAAAGCGACATCGAGCCCTTCAAGGGGCTGCTCCTTGGGCTCTTTTTCATCGCGGTCGGCGCGTCGATCAATTTCAAGCTGTTCGCCAGCGCGCCCGGCAAGATCGTCTCCCTGGTGCTGGCCGTCATCCTGATCAAGGCGGCGGTGCTGATTCTCGCCGGCCGGCTGTTCCGGCTCTCCTTCGACCAGAACAGCATCTTCGCCATCGGCCTGTCCCAGGTGGGGGAGTTTGCCTTCGTTCTGCTCGCCTTCATCGACCGGCTGGCGATCCTCGGCCGCGATTGGACCGAAACCCTCATGGCCGTCACGGCCATCAGTATGACCCTGACCCCGATACTGCTGCTGCTCAACGAGCGGCTGATCCTGCCGCGCTTCGGGACCCCGGAGCAGGACGAGCAGGAGGCCGACCTCATCGACACCGAGCACCCGGTCATAATTGCCGGCTTCGGCTCCTTCGGCAGCACGCTGGGGCGATTTCTGCGCGCCAACGGCGTTGAGGCGACCATCCTGGACAGCGACTCCGACCAGGTCGACCTGCTGCGCAGGATGGGGTTTCAGGTCTTCTACGGCGATGCCACCCGGCTGGACATCCTCCATTCGGCCGGGGCCGACAGTGCCCGCCTGCTGTTTATCGCCATCGACGACCCCGCCACCGTCCACACGCTGGTCTCTTCGGTCAAAAAGCACTTCCCGAACCTGAAGATCATGGCTCGCGCCGGTCACAACCTCGACGCCTATGAGCTGCTCGATAGCGGGGTCGACCATATCTACCGCGACTTCCTCGATACCTCGGTGCGGGCCGGGGTGGACGTTCTAACCAGCCTGGGTCATCGTCGCTTCAGTGCGACGCGGGCCGGTCTGGACTTCATGAAGCATGATGAGGCCGCGATGCGGCACCTGGCCCCCCATCGTAACGATGAAAGCAGTTATATCTCGAATGCCAAAGAGCAGATCCGGCTTCAGGAGCAGCTCCTCGCCAGCGACCGCAGCGCCAGCCACCTGCAGAATGACCACGCCTGGGACTCGCCCACGCCCGTGACGGCGGCGACAGAGAGGCGGGGGCACCCCGAGTCAGTCAACTCGCCGACTGCCGATAGCTAGCGTCTTCTGGGAGGCAAGAACTCTGAGGCTTTCGGGGACAGATTTGTTTTCTGGCGGCCTTTTTTGATGAGGATTGAAAAATAAATCCGCCGCCATTTCTGTTGCAAATATCAAGAACGCCCCTTAAGTTGCCCCGTACTCTATGTTGCCCACTTTCTGTTCTTGATCCGCACTGGTCGGCCTGAAAAGCTTTGACTGGGGCGGATTTTTTTTACGGGTGCTTACGCCGCAGCTGCCTCTTCCCTTGATCATCTTTGAAAATCACCCACTTTCTTGACATAACCAATTCTATCGCTATATTTGGGTAGAAGTGGTGACAAGTGGAGAAAAGTGGATGAAGTTTTCAGGCGAACATTATAAGTCGCTGGATGATAAGGGGCGGATCAGCATCCCGCGGGAGTTCCGGGAGATTCTGAGTCAGTTTCGTGAAGACGTCGCCCTGGTTGTCACCAAGAATATGGACGGTGGTTTAACCGCGTACTCTGAACCTGAGTGGCAGGAGTTTGTGTTACGCCTGGAGGAAACCGCAAGTGGAAAAATTCGCACAGCGTTGAATCGTTTGTATATCGCACCAAAAACCGAGGTGGTGATCGACAAGCAGGGGCGTATCCCACTCAGTAAAGCTCAGCGGAAATGGGCTGGTTTGGGCGAGGATGAGCGCGAAGTGGTCGTGGTCGGCAACTTCCGCCGCATCGATATCTTCAGCCCTGCCCGCTATTGTCAGGTGGTGGGCGCCGATGTCGAACTGATCACGGCTGAGGAAGAGTTGATCGAAAAACTTGATCTCCCGTAAATGAAATCATTATGTCGATGTTTCTTTTATCAATCTTTGAATGTGTTCAGGAGGAACGGTGCAGGTCTCTAAAGGCGTCAGTTACTGTTCAAAAGGAAGGAGGGTTCAACAATGAGGTCTCGAACTGTTGAAACGAATTATTCTCTTCCCCGGATGTCCTCAACCAGATCCGCTTCACCCACTCTCTGGATGCGTTTCAAGCATCATCTTTTTCGCAATGTGCTACCGACCCTATTCATATTTCTGACCGTCGGCTGGTTGTCTCTGGTTCTGGCAGAGCAGATTCATCTGGCGAAAAAAAATCAACCCTTTGTGTTCGCTAAAAAGTAGAAATTGCCCCTTTATAAAATCGGGCTCTGGAGAAAAGCGAGGCCCCTCTCGATTGGTCGTTCCGGAGTTATAATGCTGTATTTCCCAAAATAGTATTCTGGGCCGTTTACGCTTCGAATGGCTTGCACCTTAGACCTTGGGGGCAAAGATTAATCCCCCTCGTTCAAAAACATCGAGCCGCTGGCCCTCAGTCCTCGACATTGCGTCCAAACTGCTTGAACTCATCAAGGTTGCTGAATTCACCCCAGGCCATAAACTGGTTGGGAGCGTTGACGAAGTGATAAACATTTTCCAGGACGTTGAAGTGCTTGTGTTCCTCGCCAGCGATCGTCATCAGCAGCTTTTTCGTTGCCGGGTCTTTCTCCTCGCTGGCGGCTTTTTCGTAAAGCCGGTAGCTGTCGGCCTCAACCTTCATGGCATGCTGGTAGGCCGCGAGGTCTCCTTCGAGCCCTTTTAGAGTCTTCTCTTCGTTTGGCAATTCCGCAAAAACATTCTTGGCCTCGGCAATGATCGTGGAGTCTGACATGGCCGGAGCACTCCGGCTTGTTTTCAGCTTCTGGAAGATCTCATAGTGTTTCTGTTCGTCCTCAGCCAGCCGCGTGAAAATGGTCTTCAGGCCCGGATGCCGGGTCTGGCTGGCCAGCTTTTCGTAATAGGTCTTGCCGTCCTCTTCCATCTTCATTGCGAAATCTAATACGTTCATCTCTGCCTCCCCGACCTGTTGGTTGCAGTCGATCTGGAATCCATCTTAAAAGGTAATTGGTGCAGCATCGTTGTCAAGCACCCAGGGAAAATCGACAACAGGGGGGAAAGGGACAGATATATTTCCTGGCGGCCTTTTCGGATGAGAATTGAAAAATCTATCCGTCCCTATTTCTGCAATCTATTTCTCGAGGCAACAAAAACTGGCGGCCGCTGAAAACTGCGGCATACTTGAAGATGTACACTCCCTCGTACTATCGCAGGTTCGCTGTTGAAAAGAGAGCAGAAGTGGAGGAGAATTATGCTGCCGAATATCCGCAATATCCTGTTCGCTGCAGGGTTAGGCCAGGACACCGAATACGTTCTGACCTATGCCCTGAGTCAGGCCCAGAAATACGCCGCTCGGATTCATGTCGTCCACAGCCACGAAGCTCTGAATATCACCGATCAGGGCCAGGCTGAGATTTACATGCAGCAGGAGGGGATGCTGGATGACTTTGAAAAGTCACCGCTCGATACCGCGGAAAAAGTCTCAGCGCGTCTGGAAGAGATCTGTCGGCAGGTCGTGGAGAAAAATGACGTACCTGCCGATGTGATCGCCAATATCCGGATCTCGGAGCATGCGCCAAAGGCGGCCATCCTGTCGGCTGCCGATGAGTTTGAGGCCGATCTGATCATCATGGGGTCGCACCGGCACACGGTGGTGGCCGATGCGCTGCTCGGTTCGACGACAATGAAGATTCTGCACAGCGCCAATGTGCCGGTGCTGGTGGTGCGGATTCCTGAAGGTTTGAGTGAATCGAAGTATTCGTAACCGGTGTCGGGATAGCCGGCAACGCCGCCAGATACTTCATCCCACCCGGGGATCGCTCTTCTTGGTGCTGGCCACAAAATAGGGAGTCGCTTTTTCATGGGTTTGCCGCCAGCGGCTGATCGGCTCATTGTCCTGGGTCAAGGACCTGATGTTCAAAGCCGCCCTTTGCTTGGCCATCGGTGGTTGTGTGCTGTCGTTGAAAATCTCATAGCATTTCTGGACGATCTGATCTTCCACGGAATTTTTTCTGGCAAAGACTTCTGCTGAAACCATACTGCCGCGATAGACATAAAATTGTCTCATCGTTTCCCCCCCCCAGTGATTATTGACGATGCTCTGCTATTACTCCTCTAGTTTAACCTACGGTTATCACAAAAATCTTACATCTGTCCGATAAGCAGAAACAGCCGTGAATCTCCTCCTTCTTTTATAAACAGCGGTTCCGATTCCTCTCCGGCTGCGGTATTCTGTCTGTTAACCTCGCCAATTCACAAGGAACCGCCATGCGAACCGTGATTTTTCTGCTATTGACCGTGACTCTGACCGCCTGTGCCGCCACTCCACCAGTTCCGGTTTCGGAGGCGGGGAAACTCGCCGAGGCGGAGCAGCTGGTGCGTTCCAGCCTGACCGAACGTTTGGTTGCCGATGTTCAGAGGCGAACCGCTGACCAGCTCGGCGCGCTGCTGGCGGCCAAAGAGATCCCGCCCGAACTGGCCGAGCAGATGATTGCCGCTGAGCTGAAGGCGGTCGGCGACGCGGAACAGCAGCGGCTGCTCGATGCCCTGGTGCCGATTTACCGGCGTTATTATACGCCAGAGGAGATTCACCAGCTGTTGTCGTTTTACCAGACCGACGTGGCGCGCAAGTCGCTGGACGTCAGTCGCGAGATTGCTGCCGAGGCGCAACAGTATGTCCGCTTGTGGAACGGTCATTTCGAGCGGGAGCTGCTGACGCGCATTAATGAGAGGCTGAGCGCAGAGGGGATGAGCATTGAGCAGTAACGCAGATTGCACGACTCCGGCCGGAATCGAAATCCTCCATCACGGTGCCAAACAGGGCGTAACCGGCTCCTGCCACGAATTGCGGCTTGGCGAAAGGGACGCAATTCTGATCGATTGCGGCCTGTTCCAGGGCGCCGAGGCGTCGTCCCGTGATGGCGCGGATGAAAACGGCCAGGAGATCGATTTCGCCATCGAACATATTCGCGCGCTGGTGGTGACCCACGTGCATATCGACCATGTCGGGCGGATCCCGTATCTGCTGGCGGCCGGCTTCGACGGGCCGATCTACTGCTCCGAGCCTTCGGCCAGGCTGTTGCCGCTGGTGCTTGAGGACGCGATCAAGGTCGGTTTCACCCGCAACCGGCGCCTGGTCGAGAGTTTTCTCGACCGCCTGGCCGAGCTGATCGTTCCGGTTCCCTACACGCGCTGGCAACCGATCGCATTGGAAGGCGCCGGGCGGCTCGAGATCCGCCTGCAGCCGGCGGGACACATCCTCGGCTCGGCTTACGTGGAGTGCCGGATGGCAGACCTGCCGGAGAACTCCCGCCCGGATTTCCGGGTGGTGTTCTCCGGCGACCTCGGCGCGCCGTACACGCCGTTGATCCCGACGCCCCGTTCGCCGGTGCGGGCTGATATCGTCGTGCTGGAGAGCACCTACGGCGACAAGCTGCACGATGGGCGCAAGGAGCGCCGGCGGCGGCTGCGGGAAGTAGTCGAGCTGGCCCTGCAGGACCGCGGCGTGGTGCTGGTGCCGGCCTTTTCCATCGGCCGGACCCAGGAGCTGCTCTACGAACTGGAGGAGATCATCCATCGCAATCAGGCACGCTTTGCCGCCAAGGGCTTGCCCTGGGAGGAGCTGGAGATCATCGTCGACTCGCCGCTGGCGGCGCGCTTTACCAAGGCATTCCGCGAGCTGCGTCCTTTCTGGGACGCCGAAGCGCGGGCGAAGAAGGCCGCCGGACGGCACCCCTTGAGCTTCGAGCAGCTGACCACGGTGGACAGCCATCAGGATCATAAGAACAGCGTCGCTTACTTGAAGAAGAGCGCGCGCCCCTGCGTGGTGCTGGCAGCCAGCGGGATGTGCGCCGGCGGGCGGATCGTCAACTACATCAAGGAGCTGATCGGCGATAAACGCACCGACATGGTTTTTGTCGGTTACCAGGCCTACGGCACGCCGGGGCGGCAGATACAGCAGTACGGGCCCAAGGGGGGGTACCTGATGCTCGACGGCCGCCGTTACCCGATCCGCGCCCGCATTCACACCCTGTCGAGCTACAGCGCCCATGCCGATCAGAAAGATCTGCTAAACTTTGTCCGCCGCATCGGCCGAGGCCCCTGCCAGGTGCGGCTGGTGCATGGTGATGCCGAGGCGAAGCAGGCCCTCAAACTGAAATTATTGGAGCTGCCGGGAATCACAGATGTGGTGTTATGAGGTTATGCAATTGACGAAATGGATCGATGCCGATGGCTGAACGGTTTGACGCGCAGGGGGAGAGCCTCGGCGAGCTGCTGCTGGTGCCTGATTTTTCCTCCGCGTTGGTCGGGCCGCGCCATCTGTCGATCTGGTTGCCGCCCGGTTACGCGGCTGAGCCCGACCGGCGCTACGCCGTGATCTATGCCCAGGACGGGCAGAACCTGTTCGAGCCGCAGACCTCTTTTGCCGGGGTCGACTGGGGCGTGCATGAAGCGCTCTGCCGCCTGCGGGCGGCGGGGGAGGTGCGTGACGCCCTGGTGGTCGGCATCTGGAATACGCCCGAGCGCTTCCAGGAGTATGATCCGCAGCGCGTTTTTGATGATTATCTGACGGCCGGGGAACGCGCCGCGTACATTATGCAGCAGGTTCATGGTCGAGGAGCTCAAGCCGTTTGTCGATCGCAGCTACCGGACCTTGCCGGGGCAGGAGCACAGCCTGCTGCTCGGGTCGAGCATGGGGGGGATGATATCGGCCTATGCGCTGTGCGAATACCCCGAGCTGTTCGCCGGTGCGGCCTGCCTGTCGACCCACTGGCCGGCCGGAGCTGGCAAGATGATCGACTATCTGGCCGATCAGCTGCCCGACCCGCACCGCCACCGGTTCTATTTTGATTTCGGGACCGAAACGGCGG
The DNA here is from genome assembly GCA_945787295.1 of uncultured Desulfuromonadales bacterium. The sequence goes on along the minus strand of CALZHQ010000001.1, from coordinate 154,852 downwards.
ATGCCCAATACGAGCCGTTTCAACGGCAGGTCGACGCGGTGCTGCGGCGAAAAGGCTACTTGGAAGGACAGAACTGGATCACCCGCAAGTTCCCCGGCGCAGAGCACTCGGAGCGGGCCTGGCGCGAACGGCTCGATGTGCCGCTGCGTTTTTTGTTACGGACCTCTAGCTAAAGCAAAGGCTGTTGCCACCAAGACACCAAGAACGCCAAGGAAAGTCACAAGCATTAACGCGGAGTCGGAGAGCGGCAGAGAAGATCAAGAGCCAAAAAACACAAAATAGAAAGATTATTGCTTTTCTCTGCGAACTCCGCGTACTCAGCGTCTCTGTGTTAAAACCTTTTCTTCGTGCCCTTGGTGCTTTGGTGGATAACCTTCTTTTAAGTTATAGGATCCTTTGGTTATCAACCTGATTTCGGGATTGTCATTTCAGCAGGAGCCGCCATGAACCTGGTCTTTTTGTCGCCGCATTTCCCCCCCAACTTTTACCATTTCTGCCGTCATCTGCGTGAGCTCGGGGGCAATGTTCTGGGGATCGCCGACGCCAACTGGGAGGAACTGCGCCCTGAGCTGCGCTCCGCGCTGGGTGGATACTATCGCGCCGACTTGAACAATTACGATCAATTGCTGCGCGCCTGCGGGCATTTCATCCACCAGTATGGCCGGATCGATCGGGTCGAGTCGCATAACGAGTACTGGCTGGAGACCGAAGCGCAGCTGCGCCAGGACTTTAACATCGCTGGCGTGAGGCCGGACGGGATCGCCGCGGTGACCCTGAAAAGCCGCATGAAGGAAGGCTTTCGAAAGGCCGGGGTGGCGGTCGCCCGGGGCGCAGTGGTGACGACTCTCGCCGAAGCCGAAGCGTTTGTCGCCGAAGTCGGGTTTCCCGTGGTGCTCAAGCCCGATCGCGGCGTCGGGGCGGCCAGCACCTTCCGGGTCAACGACCCTCGGGAGCTGGCGCGGGTGTTCGCCGAAAAGCGGCCGGTGGCCTACATTATGGAAGAATTCATCCAGGGGGTGATCCATTCCTACGATGGCCTGGCCGACCGGGACGGGCAGGTCGTCTTCTGCGCCTCCCACGTCTTCAGCCAGGGGATCATGGAGACGGTCAACGAGGACCGTGACCTGTTCTATTATTCGCAACGGGAAATTCCAGCCGACCTGGAAGAGGCCGGACGAAACGCGGTTACCGCCTTCAATATCCGCGAGAAGTTTTTTCATCTCGAATTTTTCCGCACCGTTTCCGACGATCGGCTGGTCGCCATCGAGGTCAACATGCGCCCGCCGGGCGGCCTGAGCATGGACATGTTCAACTACGCCAACGATATCGACCTGTACCGCGAATGGGCCAATATTGTCGTCAACAATCAGTTCTCCTGCCGTTATGATCGCCCCTATCATTGCGCCTACATCGGCCGCAAACTGCGGAAAAATTATCGCTTGAACCATCAGGAAATTCTGGCGCGGTTTGGCGGGCTGATCGTTCATCACGAGCCGATCCATTCGGTCTTCAGTGCCGCGATTGGCGACTTCGGTTATCTGGCCCGCTCGGCGGACCCTGACGAGTTGCTCGATGTCGGCCGTCAGGTGCAGGCGACGGTTTAGACCCGCCGCTTCTGGCGGCAGTGCCTCTCCCGAACCTGCCAGCAAGCCGGGCAGCGGCTTAAGCTCTTAATTTTGCTGCTTGATCCGTTCCGACATGGTATCTTGACAGACCTTGTCACTGTCCTGTCAATCTAAGCTTTTGAATAAGCAAGAGGAGCTTCAATGGAATATCTGATCGCCTGGGTGGTTATGGCCGCCGCTGCCGGATCCGTCGCCAAGGGGAAAAACCGCAGCGTGCTGCTCTGGGCTGTGCTCGGCCTGTTGCTTGGCCCGCTGGCCATTTTGATTGTTGCGATGATGAAACCCGCCGAAGGGGCGGATCAGGGTTACCACTGAGAATTATCAGCTTCAGGAGAAAGTGACGATGTACGTTCTGGACATCTTCTTCAAGCGCCGCAAGTTTATCGGCATCTTCGAACGCAGCTGGAAACGTGTCGCGGATAAAATTACCCTGGATCATGAAACCGAAGATGAGGCAGAGCGGCAGCTCGATCTGTTCTATTTCGTGTCCATCATCTACAGCATGGTCTTCCATTCGGCCCTGGCCGCAGAGATGAATGAGAGCTCGGCTCATTACCTGGCGCGGATTCAGACCAAGAAGAGCAAGGTCGATGGGCCGATTGTCACGGCGGTGGAGAAGATGTTTTCAACCCCCGAAGATCAGCCGCAGCAGGAGTATGTTGCTGCGGTCAACGCCGTGGTCGCACCTTTGGTCGCGGCCGATCCGGCGCCTGAGGATGATGTCAAAAGCGAACTGGACAGCTTGCAGCGGCTGGCGAAAAATAGCGGCTTTTCTGCTCGTGAGCTGTTTGCTGAAGCGACTTGAACCGTGTGTGGATAAAGGGGGAGGGCGATGAAAATATTCCTGTTGCTCGGTGCGCTTAACGCATTCCTGGGGGTGGCTCTCGGCGCCTTCGGCGCACATGGCTTGAAGGGCCGCGTGGCCGAGGAGCTGCTGACGGTCTGGCAGACCGGCGTGTTCTATCACCTGGTGCATGCGCTCGGACTGATTCTGGTCGGCATCCTTCTGGTGCAATTTCCGCAGTTGCCCCTGCTGCGTCTGTGTGGCTGGCTGCAGCTGGCCGGTATTGCCCTGTTCTCCGGCAGCCTCTATCTGCTGGTCCTGACCGGGGTGCGAGCGCTCGGGATGATTACCCCAATCGGCGGAGTCGCTTTTTTGGTCGGCTGGCTGCTGCTGGCAATTTCGATTTTCAAACTGGAGAGTTGATTGAATGTTTCCCGGTCTGCTAATTTCTTGAGACGGGTCGTTTATCGCAACCCCGAGGACAGTGATTTCAACGTTTTCGGCTTTGCTCAAGAGGAGCTGCAGCGCTAGTGTCGGAACCTCAGTCGGTTCAGTGACAAAGCAGCGAATGCCTGTTTTTTAGGGTAGAGGAGTGACGGCTATTTTTTAATGCGAGGGGGATGATTATTTTTTCCCGTATGGGGCTGGAGGTCGATGGAATGCAAACTGATGTAATGAGCAACAATGTAAACGCCAACCAGATCGATTTTGATATCCTCGAAACCCTGCTAGATGATCCGCGGGTCGGCATCGTTATCCCGACACAACAGAACAGCTTCCAGATGGAATGCCAGGTCGAAGCGGGTGAATATCCCAGCCTGGATGTCCATCTGCTGCCCTTGCAGCTGACGACCGACAAGCTAAACCTCACCGGCGAGTGTACGCTGTTCTGTGAACGGTTTCAGAATGTCCTGATCGTCCGCGCGAGAATTATCGAGAGCCTTTCCGAGCATCAGATTCGCGTCGAAGTCGTCGAGACGCAGAAGAAAGCGCAGCAGCGAGAATTCTTCCGGATTGACAGCGAAGTCTGCCTGGAACATCGTCCGGTAGGGATGCCCAACGCCGGTGGGGAAGGAGCCTTGCAGCGAGTCAACCTCAGCGGCAACGGCCTGCGTTTTGCGACCGGGCAGGATGTTCAGGAAGACGACCTGGTGCGGATTGCCCTCAACTTCCCCGACGCGGACCGAGGCCAGGTGAATGCGGTCGGCCGGGTTGTGCGTGTTTTTGCCACCGGGTCAAGCCGCCAGGAAGCCGCGCTCGAGCTTTTTGAGATCGAAGAGGCGGCTCAGGATAAGATCGTCAGCTTCTGTATCGCTGAACAGCTGCGGCAGGTGCGGCTGAAGGTCCAGCTTAAATAAGTTCGTTGGTCGTTACTGCTGCTGCATCTGCTTCTGGAACTGTTCCAGCTGCTGCTGCAGTTTCTTCAGGTCCTCAGGGCTCATCCCCATGCCTCCGTCCGGCGCGGCTGGGGCGTCCGGCAGCATCGTGTTGTTCCCCTGCAGGTTCCCCATGCCGCCCACCATGCTGGGCGTCTGCAGCTTCTGGTAGCCGGCTGGAATCTCGAATAATTCTGCTGGCTGGCTGGCCAGCTCGAGGTTGCTCAATTCCGATGCGAAACGGCTACTGCGTCCCTGCTGGCTGGTGCTGCCCTCCATTTTCAGGGGGATGTTCTCCCTGGTCAGCCAGATATAACCGCTGGTCTGGTTGCCCCTTTTATCCACTGAGCTGAAGCGATACTTGTATGTCGCGACGCCGTTGAGCTTTTCCGTGCCGATCTTCTCCAGCTGGAAATCGCCGTCCAGCATCGGGTCGGAGGGATCTTTCTGTTTGTCGATGTCAGCTCCGCTGCTTTCCAGGTACATGCGGCGTTCCGGCATGAGCACCCAGAACAGATTCTCTTGCGGCCGGCGGATACTGACGCTCGTCCGTCCCATCATCCGGCTCTCGCGGCGCTCTTTGCCGGCGGAGAAATAGATCCTGCCTGGGATTTTCATCGGTGCCCGCCCCGCGTCATGACTGACGGTCAGAATGAAATCCGCCGCGTAATCCTGCTCTGGCTGTGGCAGGGGAGCCGCATGCAGCGGGCTTGCAAGCAGAGCACAAAGAAGCAAACCGAATGCACGTTTCATCTTCTGTCTCCTTCTGGTCGATTCTCTCCAGTATCCGTGAATATGCTTCAAGTATAAACCTTCTGCAGGGGTTTTCAGACCGGCGTGAGATGCGCGGCTGATGAATGTTATGCTTGTGGCAGGCAATCTTTTTCCGCTTGAAACGAGATCCGATGCAGAGACTTATCGCCATTGGAGATATTCACGGGCAGCGCGAACTGCTCCTGGAGCTGATCGGCCTGATTGGCCCGACCGCGGATGACCAGCTGGTCTTTCTGGGGGATTATATCGACCGCGGCCCGCAGACGCCACAGGTCCTCGACTGGCTGATCGATTTCAAGGCTCTGTATCCGCAGACCGTGCTGTTGCGCGGCAACCACGAACAGATGCTGCTCGATGCCTTGCGCGATATTGCCGACTGCCAACGCACCAACAACGGCTGGCTGGAGAAGATGTTCGCCTTCGGGAGCAGTTTCCTGCCGGAATCAGCGGAGTTTTTTATCGCCTGCGGTGGCCTTGAGACCTTGTTGGCCTATCATCCGCTGGTTGATGAATTCGACCCGCTCGGGGCCTTTGCCAGTATTCCCCAGCGGCACATTGACCTTCTGCGGGCGACCGATTTCTACTATTTGCAGGGGCAGTTTCTGTTTGTGCATGCCGGTGTCGACCCCGAAGACCCCTTCGGCGAAAACAGTCATCAGTCCCTGATCTGGGAGCGGCGCCCGCTGTGGGTCGATCGGCCGGGCTGGGAATGGGTGGTGGTGCATGGCCACACCCCGGTTCGCGAGCCGTTTTTCGGGCGCCTGGAAGTGGCTCTCGACACCGGCGCCGGGCATCACGGTCGCTTGACGGCCTGTGATCTGCTGACCAACCGGATCTGGCAGGCCGGCAAGGGTAAACTGTGATAGACTGCTTCCCGTTTTGCTTGACAAGCAGCCCTGCGAACGTGTCTATTGCAGGACTTCAGAATCCTCAAAACCTTAACTCACGACAGGTTTGATTCATGACTCTTCTGCTTGCGGCCATCGCGGTAATCGGTGGCCTGGCTTTGCTGGTCTGGAGTGCGGATAAGTTCGTCGACGGGGCGGCGGCGACCGCGTTGCACGCTGGAATGCCGTCGCTGCTGATCGGCATGGTGATCATCGGTTTCGGCACCTCGGCTCCGGAGATGGTGGTTTCGGCGATCTCCTCGCTGCAGGGGAATCCGGGGCTGGCTTTGGGGAACGCCTACGGCTCCAATATCTCCAACATCGCCCTGATCCTCGGCTTTACCGCGGTCTTGAGCCCGATCGCGGTCAAATCGAGCATTTTGCGCAAGGAGCTGCCGATCCTCTGCCTGGTGACCCTGCTCGCCGCCGGGCAGCTGCTGGACGGCGAAATCAGCCGCAATGATGCCTGGGTTCTGCTCGGGGTTTTTGTCGGTTTCATGGGCTGGTCGATCTTCCAGGGGCTGAGGTACCGCGAGGACAGCCTGATGGCTGACATCGACACCGGTCTGAATGTGCCCGCCATGCCGCTGAAGACCGCGCTGGTCTGGCTGTTTGTCGGCATGCTGCTATTGGTGATCAGTTCGCGGATTCTGGTCTGGGGTGCGGTTGAGATCGCCCGGGCGTATGGCGTCAGCGACCTGATTATCGGTCTGACGGTGGTCGCCATCGGCACCTCGCTCCCTGAGCTGGCCTCCTCGGTCGCGGCGACCCGCAAGGGAGAGCATGACCTGGCGATCGGTAACGTGATCGGTTCGAACCTGTTCAACACCCTGGCGGTGGTCGGGATTGCCGGGGCCATTCACCCGATGGCGGTCGCCCCCGAGGTGCTGTATCGCGACTGCATGGTTATGGGGCTGTTGACTCTGGCGCTGTTTTTCGTCGGGATCGGGACCCGCGGTGCAGGGCGCATCAATCGTCTGGAAGGGGCCGGATTGCTGGTGATCTATGCCGGCTATACCGGTTACCTGGTTTATCAGGTGGTGAACAAGCTGGCTTGAGGTTGTTCAGCCACCTGTTGTTCGGGCCAGGGTGATGATCCCCAGGTAACCATCGACCGTGACCCGGTCGCCGGTTTTGATCCTCTCGGCGGCGTCGACGACGCCGGTGACGCAGGGAATGCGGTATTCGCGGGCGATGATTGCGCCGTGAATCAGCATGCCGCCGCGTCGTTCAACAATGCCGGAAACCAGCGGCACGACAAACGTCATGGCCGGATCGATGGCATCGCAAACCAGAATCTCCCCCTGCTTGACCTGCCAGAGGTCATTCTCATCACGCAGCACCCGGGCCGGGCCGCTGGCTACCCCGGGGCCGGCCGGCTGCCCCTGCAGCTGACGGAAACTGAGGCTGCCCAATTGCGTGTCGAGCAATTGCGGATCTGCCTGCGGACGGTCGCGCGAGGCGGGGTGAAACTGTTCGGCAGGCTCATCGGCAAAAAGTGGCCCGAGGTCGGGATCGGCAGCGCTCTGCAGCCGGCGTTTTGCTTCGGCCTCTGCCGCCTGCAGCTGCTGGCGAACCTTGCCCATGCTGATGTTGTCGTCATCGCGCAGGCGGTAGCTCGCTCTCGCCAGCTCCAGCAGGTCGTTCGCCAGGGGCTGCTCAGCCGCTGGAAAATGCGCAAAGTAATCTTCTGCTAACCTCTCGCGTTCCTTTGCGCCGCTTTCGTCACTGACCGGCCGGGCGGCGTATTGTCGCAGCAGCTGCAGCAGCATCTCATCGGCCAGCTCCGGCAAGGCGAATTCCCGGCGGATCCTCGCCAGTTGATTTTTCAGTTGTTGTTCTTCTCCGGCCGGTTTCGCCAGCAGCTCTCTGGCCAGGTTTCGCAGGCGCTGGTTGCGTTCGATGGCGCGAAAGCCCGGCTCGCTCAGCAGTTCGACGAAGCTGAACGGGTTCTCTGGCTTTATGCGATCGTTATAGAACTCAGCGAACAGCCGCACGCCGTGAGCCATCGGGATGCAATATTCAACATAGGCCGCTTCCCAGTCCGCCATCAGCTTCCGCCGTTGCTCGACCTCTCTGGCGAGTTGCCGGTTGTCGGTCTTCTGCAGGTCGAACAAGGCCAGGCGGGCGGCATCCTCTTCCATCGCCGGGAGCAGTTGCAGTTCGATCTTCTCGCGGAGCTTCACCAGCTCGCTGAAGCTCCGATGGAGATTAAGAAAACCGCTGCGCGGGTCATCCTGATCAGCGGCCGGGGAGCGGGTGATCGGGCGGCATTGCAGCAGAATCAGTGCGCCTTCGGTATAGGTCCATTCACAATCCTGCGGCGCGGCGTAGAGCGCCTCCAGCCGCATGGCCAGCGCGAAGACCTGCTGCGCCTCCGATTCGCTCAACGGCGGGAAGCTGCTCCGGAGCTGGTCAAGGGGCTGGAGACAGACGCCAGACTTATCGGGCCGCATCTGCTCCAGGCGCTCGGCCGGCTGATGCAGCTGCAGTTGGCCGGAGCTGCGCTCGAACAGCCACTGGTCTGGTGCAATCGAACCATCGACCAGCCCCTGGTTCAAGCCCCACACCGCCTCAATCACCGCCTGCTGCGGATTGTTCGGATTGCGGCTGAAGGCGACCCCCGACTTTTCGCTGTCGATCAGCTCCTGAATGATAACCGCCATGCTGCTCTGCCGGGGGTCGAGCTGCAGCTCCTGACGATAGAGCAGGGCGCGGTCGGACCAGAGCGAGGCCCAGACCAAGAGGATGGCGTCGATGATCTGCTCGGGGCCGCGCAGGTTGACGACTGATTCGTGCAGTCCGGCGAAGGACGCTTTGGCGGAGTCTTCTGCCGGGGCGGAAGAGCGCACCACGACCGGACGGTCGCCGAACAGTTCGACAAGTTCTGCGCGCAGCTCGTCGCGCCGCCGCGCCGCCAGCGGTATCCGGTTGAACAGGTTGCGGATCCGCAGGGCCGCGTCCCAGATCTCCTCCCAGCGCATGCCGTCCAGGTCCTTGCGCCCCAGTTCCATGTCGATCATCGCGTCAAGCCCGGTTTCGCGCAGGTGATTTTTATAGTGTTCGGTCGGCAGGCAGAAGCTGCGGGGAACCGGCAGATCGGCGTTTTTCAGACGCGCCAGATTGACGGCCTTGCCGCCAACCCTGGCCGCCGCGTCGAGATCGATGCTGGAGAGGGGCAGCAGTAGGCTCATGGCCGAAGTTCGACCTCGATAACATCCTGGAAGCGCTGGACGAGACTGTAGCGTTCTACGTTGACCCGAAACAGCGCGCAGCTCGGCGAGCTGACGAAGTCGCGCAGGCTGGGCAGGCGCTTCAGGTACAGGTCCATAACGCTCTGCCTATCTGCCGCGCTTAGTTCGTAGCCCCGGCCCAGCGCGGTCAGCGCCCGGGCGTGGCGATAGTCTGCGTCGCTATTGGTGCGATTGTCGAACAGCAGGCTGACGCGTTGATCTTTGCTCAGGTTGCTGAACTTGCGGGTGGCCCTGGTGGTGGCAAAGTAAAGCTGGCGCAGGTCGTCACTGGCCGCGACGGCGACCAGGGTCGTGTAGGGGTGGCCGTCCAGGCTGGTTGCCAGGACGGCCAGGTTCTGCTGCTCAAGCAGCTGGCGGATTGTCATCAGCGGGTCGTGGCTTGTCATTGGGAGATTTTTTCCAGTTCATGCAGGAGTTGCTGGTTGTCGGGAATCCCTTTCTGGACAAATCGAACCGTGCCGGTCTGGTCAATGATGTAGGTGACCCTGCCGGTGCCGTAGAGCTTGCGCAGGGTGCCGTCATCGGCAATCAGCGGAAAGCTCAGGTCGTACTTGACGCTGAACTTCTTGTGGGTTTCAAGCGAGTCGCCACTGACGCCCAGAACCTGGGCGTTGAGCTTTTCAAAACGCTGCAGGTCGCGTTGAAAAGCCTGCATTTCACCCGTTCAGACCGGGGTGAAATCTGCGTAGTAAAAGGCCAGAATGACCGGACCTTTGTCGGTCAGGTCGACCAGGTTGGTTTCTCCCCTGGTCGTCTGGGCGGTGAAGGCCGGGGCGGTGTCCCCGACTGAAAGGGTGGCGGCGCTGGCCAGCCCGACAGACGTCAGCAGGAAATTCGCAGCGAGGCTGAAAACACGCTTCATGTCGCTTCTCCTTCCGTAAATAGTTACTCTTTACTTATAGCACTTCTCTGCAGTGGATGTCGGTCACCGGACTTTGCGACAAGCTCGGAACCTCTGCCGGGAAAAATGGAAACGCTGTTATTATTGCCGATATGCAGACTCTAATCGCCCTGACTGATTTTATTTATTTGCTATTGACAAGAAGTTGCCTTATAATTTCGCGTTGTTATAACGATGTTATTATTTTGTGTCCTGGGGGGCTCAATTGAGTGCCCCTGTCTTGTCTCTGTCAGGTGTCATCACGATGATCTGCAGCCAGGATGATTTTCAGCAGTTTGTTGCGCAGTTTCCCAATCTCTGCGCGCGGGGTCTGATCACTGCGGAGTACTGCCGTCTTTTCAAGATCGATTTTGCAGACAGCCGGCAGAAGCTCGCTGATTCTTATCAGCAATTTCTCGCCTGTTGCCGCTGGCTGCAGAACTGTCGCATGGACGAATATGCGACCCACTTCTCACCGACCAGCGAACAGGTTCAGACCAAGATCAATGACCAACTTGGTGGAACTATCTCGCAGGGTGTCCTGATTGCAGCGGTCCTTTTCCTCGATCTTCCGCGCGTTATGCATGGTAATTCTCCCGGTTTGTCGATCGGTATTTCACGCTTCTGTTCTCACTACCATCGTCGCATCTCTACCCTCGGGCCTTTGAAGCTGTCGTCGGGTCCGCACTAAAGCTCTCCCCGGTCGTCTTTTCGCTTTCTGAAAAAGTTAACCCCGGGAGTTGACTTTGTGTCCGCTACTGAATAATATTCTTTGAATATGGATAATCGCAGAACGATCGACGATATTGATCAGCAGATCCTGGAAATTCTTCAGGAGAAGGCCCGGATTCCCAATGCCGAGGTTGCCCGGCAGGTCGGCATGGCGCCTTCCGGGGTGCTGGAGCGGATCCGCAAGCTCGAAGAGCGGGGGATCATCGAAGGCTATGAAGTGCGGCTGAACCCACAGGAGTTCGGCCAGGGCTTGAGCGCTTTCGTTCAGGTCACCGCGCAGCGCGCTGGCAACGGCCGGCTGGCACTGGAGCTGGCCGAGGTCAGCGGGGTGCAGGAAGTTCATCAGGTCGCTGGAGAGGACGGCTACCTGCTGAAGTTGCGGGTTGCCGACAATGCCGAACTCGGGCGGATTCTGCGTGACGAGCTCGCCGCCCTTGACGGGGTGCAGGCGACCCGCACCAGTATCGTTCTGAGTACCATAAAAGAAACGCGAAAAATCGATTTACACCGTTAGCTCATCATCTACAGGAGTCTTTGCTATGCCCATGTCACAAGGTTTCAAAAACCGTCTGTTTCCGATCATCGACCAGCTGGCCGCGCACTACGGAACCCCTTTTCATGTCTATGACGAGGTTGGCATCCGTGAAACCGGCGAGGCGCTGAAGAAAGCTTTCTCGGGCATCGAAGGATTTCGTGAGTATTATGCCGTCAAGGCGTTGCCGAACCCGCGGATTTTGCAGCTGATGTTCGAGATGGGGTTTGGCGCCGATTGCAGCTCGATACCGGAGCTGCTCATGAGCCGCCAGCTCGGCGCGCGGGGGGAGGATATCATGTTCACCTCCAATAATACCGATCAGGTTGAATTTCAGGCTGCTGCGGCTGAAGGCGGCTGCATCCTCAATCTCGACGATGTCACGCTGATCGACAAGGTGCCGGAATTCCCCGAGCTGGTCTGCTTCCGTTACAACCCCGGGCCGCGCCGCACCGGCAACGTGATCATCGGCAACCCGGTCGAGGCCAAGTACGGTGTCACCCACGAGCAGGTGATCGAAGCCTACCGCAAGGCACAGGCCCGTGGCGCCAAGCGTTTCGGCCTGCACACCATGGTCGCATCGAACGAACTCGACTACACCTACATGGTCGAAACCGCGCGGATGGTGCTGGAGATCGCCGAGCTGGTCGAGAACGAGCTGGGCATCCGCTTCGAGTTCGTCAACATCGGCGGCGGCTTTGGCATCCCCTACAAGCCGGAGCAGCAGCCGCTGAATATCGATGCCATGGTGAGCGAAGTCTCCGCGCTGTTCAACGCGTTCAGGGAGAAGCATGGCTATGCGCCGCGCATGTACATGGAGAGCGGCCGCTTCATGACCGGCCCGCACGGCTGCCTGGTGACCACGGCAATCAACCACAAAAGCACCTACCGCAAGTATGTCGGCGTCGATGCCTGCATGTCGTCACTGATGCGCCCGGCGATGTACGAGGCCTATCATCACATCGATGTGGTCGGCAAAGAGGGGCAGGCCGCCACCGAGGTTTGCGACGTGGTCGGCTCGCTGTGCGAAAACAACGACAAGTTCGCTGTCCAGCGGGAGCTGCCAAAGATTGACGAAGGTGACCTGTTGGTGCTGCACGACACCGGCGCGCACGGGCACGCCATGGGTTTTCAGTACAACGGCCGGCTGCGTCCCAAGGAACTGCTGCTGCGCGCCGACGGCAGTGTCGAGCTGATCCGCCGGGAAGAGACGGTCGCAGATTATTTCGCCACCCTGCAGTTCGCTGAAGACAAGTTTGTTCCCCCCGTGTCTTAACGGCCAGGGGGGAGAGGCGTGGTAGCCGCTGCGGAACAGCTCATCGGTCCACTCAAGATCGAAGCTCTGGCCAATGGTGGAGCTGGGATCGGCCGGGATCACGGACGGGTGATCTTTGTCCCGCGGACCGTGCCGGGCGATCTGGTTCGCTGCCGCCTGGTGAAAGAAAAAAAGCGTTATGCCGAAGCTGAACTGGTCGAGGTTCTGCAGCCAGCTCAGGAGCGCTGCCAGCCGCCTTGTCCGGTGGCCGATCAGTGTGGCGGTTGCCAGTGGCAGCAGTTGCCTTACCTGGAGCAACTGCGTTGGAAGGAACGACTGTTTCACGAAACGCTGCAGCGCCAGTGCCAGGTTGACAGTTCAGCGTTGCTGCCGATCGTGCCTTCGCCGGAGACCTGGGGGTATCGCAGTCGCGTTCAGATCAAGTGCTTCAAGGCGTCAGAAAGGTTCGTCTGCGGTTTTTTTCGACCCAAGAGCCGCTATGTCGTTGACGTTGAGAGTTGTCCGGTCATGGCGCCGGAGCTGAATGAGCTGCTGGCAACGCTGCGCGGCGCGATTGCGCCGAGTCGCTTCGCTGACAGGATTCCGCAGATCGACCTGGCGCTCGGCGACGATGGGCGCCGCAGGGCCGTGATTCATTATCTCGGTTCCGATGGCAAGGGGTTGAGCGCGCTGCTGATGTCGATGGTTCAAAGCGAAGATGTCGCTCTGCTGCTGCAGACCGGACGAAAGGATTCGTTGCTTTCGGTCGCTGGTGATCCGCAACTGACAATTTCGGTCGATTCGCCTGAAATTCTTCTGAAATATCATGCCGGCGGCTTTGCGCAGATCAATCTGGAGCAGAATCGCCGGCTGGTCTCTGCCGTGCTGAGAGCAGCAGACTTGTCGGGTGGCGAAAGGGTCATGGACCTTTATTGCGGAATGGGAAATTTCACTCTGCCGCTGGCGCGTCGGGCGGCAGCGGTCTGCGGGGTGGAGGATTATGCGCCTTCGATTGCCGCCGCTCGTCACAATGCCACAGCTAACCAGCTGGCAAATGTGGAGTTTCACGCCTCTCCTGCCGAGGGTGCGCTGGAAAGATTCGGGACAGCTGCTCCCTTCGATCTTCTGCTCATCGATCCGCCCCGGAGCGGCGCATTCGGGGTGGCCAAGGAGTTGGTCCGCAGGCCGGTCAAAAAAATCCTTTATGTCTCCTGCGACCCGCAGACACTGGCCCGCGATCTGACCCTGCTGGTGAATAATGGCTACCGGCTGGTCTCCAGTCAGCCGTTCGATATGTTCCCCCACACTTACCATGTCGAGAGTCTGAGCCTGCTTGAATTTGTCGGGTCATGCTAACTCGGCAGTTTTGCTTGCAGTCGCCTGCTCGGGATACTATAGTGTCCATTTTCTAACAAAAGTTTTGCTGATAGGAATCCCTTTTGCGGGACAGATCAAGCTGCTGACCGAAGGTCATGCAGATGGCCGTGGCTTAGATCGCAGCGCGGTGTGATTGCTTGGTTGCTGGTAATGTCCGTTAAGAAGATGAAGGGAAACCTGCCTGCCGATGCTCGCTTTTCGGCACGGCAGCTTCCTTGTTTCTCACAGGGAAGATCTATTTTTTGATGACTCTGGTGGTTAAAAAGTATGCAGTCTGGCTGCCGGCTGTTCAATAATTAGGCATCCGATATCGAGGGATTCTGAGTGGCCGGCTTTTGCAGATATCCGGCGAGACTATCTGCTTGAAATCCTGTCGGAAAATGATAGCCTAGCGCAATTGTGCGGGGTGGCAAACTCCTTGCAAATATCTTGTCGGCCAGTGCATGAGCGTGTGTTTTTCAGCGTTGATAACACATCCATGCCCAACCCAAGTTTTTACGGAGGACAACAAAATGCGTAAAGTTGAGGCGATTATCAAGCCCTTTAAACTTGACGAGGTCAAGGAAGCTTTGAACGAAATCGGCATCCAGGGGATCACGGTCAGTGAAGTGAAAGGTTTCGGGCGCCAGAAAGGGCATACCGAGCTGTATCGCGGCGCCGAATACGTGGTCGATTTCATCCCCAAGATCAAGATGGAGATCATTGTCTCTGACGACCTGGTTGCCCAGGTTGTCGACACGATTGAAGAATCTGCCAAGACCGGCCGGATCGGCGACGGCAAGATCTTTGTGACTCAGATTAATGAAGTTGTTCGGATCCGTACCGGTGAACGGGGAGAAGACGCCCTGTAATTGTAATAGATTCCGTTGTTTTGCTAACCGCAGGGTGATGTCCCTGCCGTCATGGTCTTTCAAAGGAGAAAAGTAGATGACCCCAAGTGAAGTCGTTAAATTTGCAGAAGAGAATGATGTTCAGTTTGTCGATTTTAAATTCCTCGACTTTGTAGGTATCTGGCAGCACTTCACCACTCCGATCAGTGAATTCAGCGAAGATACTTTTGATGAGGGTATCGGCTTCGACGGTTCCTCGATCCGCGGCTGGCAGCCGATCCACAACTCGGACATGCTGATCATGCCCGATCCGACCACCGCCAAGATCGACCCCTTCGTCGAGATGACCACCCTGAGCCTGATCTGCAACATCATCGACCCGATCACCCGCGAAGGTTACTCCCGCGACCCGCGTTTCATCGCTCAGAAAGCTGAAGCTTACCTGAAGTCGACCGGCATCGCCGACACCGCTTACTTCGGCCCCGAGCCGGAGTGTTTCATCTTTGACGACGTGCGTTATGCGTCCGGCCCGAACGAGTCGTTCTACAGCGTTGACTCGGTGGAAGGGATCTGGAACACCGGCCGTGAAGAGTTCCCCAACCTGGGTTACAAGCCGCGCCACAAGGAAGGTTACTTCCCCTGCGCTCCGACCGACAGCATGATCGACCTGCGTAACGAGATGGTCGCCGTGCTGCAGGAAGTCGGCCTGCACATCGAGTGCGCTCACCATGAAGTCGCCACCGGCGGCCAGTGCGAAATCGACATGCGCTTCGACAGCCTGCTGCAGATGGGTGACAACCTGCAGTGGTTCAAGTACGTCATCAAGAACGTGGCCGTGCGTAACGGCAAGACCGTGACTTTCATGCCGAAGCCGATCCACGCTGATAATGGCTCCGGGATGCACTGCCACCAGTCGCTCTGGAAAGAAGGCAAGAACCTGTTTGCCGGCGACGGCTACGGCGGCCTTTCCAAAATGGCGATGTACTACATCGGCGGCATTATGAAGCACGCCAAGGCCCTGTGTGCCTTCACCAACCCGACCACCAACAGCTACAAGCGCCTGGTTCCGGGTTACGAAGCGCCGGTCAACCTGGCTTACTCCAACCGTAACCGTTCCGCTTCGCTGCGGATTCCGGTCACCAACAACGAGAAAGCCAAGCGGGTCGAGTACCGGACTCCCGATGCTTCCGCCAACGGCTACCTGGCTTTTGCTGCCCAGCTGATGGCCGGCCTCGATGGCATCGAGAACAAGATCGATCCGGGCCAGCCGCTCGACAAGGACATCTACGGCCTCTCCCCGGAGGAGCTGAAGGACATCCCGAGCGTCGCCTTCACCCTCGACGATGCGCTGAACAATCTTGAGCAGGATCACGACTGGCTGCTCAAGGGTGATGTCTTCACTGAAGATGTCATTGAAATGTGGATCAACTACAAGCGCGAGAACGAAGTTGATCCGGTCCGCATGCGCCCCTGCCCGGAAGAGTTTGCACTCTACTTCGACTGCTAAGACGCTTTCGGATACTGAAAAAACAAAAGGCCTCCAGCGTTTGCTGGGGGCCTTTTTTATCGCTGCTCGGTCGGGGGTCAGCTATCGCGTCGTTGATCCAGGTACAGATTACTTCCTTTGCGCGACTTGGCCGCTTGTTTCGTTTCGGTACAGATATCGATAATTTCATGCGCGCTATTCAGTTTGCGTCGGGATAGGTCGACGGCGCCCATGCTCAAGCCGATCAGCGGAAATTGTTTTTCCTGGCCACTGCGCCCCTTGGTGATCAGGTGGCCGCGTGCGATATCATCGGGCCGGTAAAATTCCCTGATCCCTCTGTCGATGCGACGAATGATCTCTTCCGCGACCTGACAACAACGATCGGCGGGGACAATGATCACGAAATCATCACCGCCAATGTGGCCGATAAATGAATCCGCCGCGTTGCTCGCCTGCACCGCTACCCGGAGAACGTTTGCCGTAAATGAAATGATTTCATCTCCTTGCGCAAAACCATAAACATCGTTGTAGGCCTTGAAGTTGTCCAGGTCGGCATAGATGACACTGACCGCTTCATTGTTGTTGATCACTTTTTTCAGTTCATTGATGATGCTGTTGTTGCCGGGAAGGCCGGTTTTCGGGTTTGCATCAAGGGCCAGCTGGTTGAGCCTCTGCAGTTCCTGAATGGCGCTACTGAGTTTCAGCTGATTTTTGATTCGTGCCATAACCGTGGGCGCGTTGAAGGGTTTACTGATGTAGTCTACGGCGCCAACTTCAAACCCTTTGGCTTCATCGCTGACCGAGCTTTGAGAGCTGATGAAGATAATCGGGATGTCTTTATGTAAATCGACGGACTTCAAGCTTCTGCAGAGCTCAAAACCGCTCATGTCTGGAAGCCTGGTCTCGGTCAGGATCAGGTCGATGTTCTGAGCTTCAAGCTTGTCGATAACGCTCTTGCCATCACTGACAGTCACGATATGGAAGACATCCTTGAGTGTCCCGATCAGGCTGGCCAGCGTGAAAAGTTCATGGTCCGCAATAAGTATTCTGTTTTTGCCGGATGGAAGCATATTCCCTCTGCAGGTTGCAAAAAATAGTCTGCAATTATTTATCGACAGTCAGCAGGGCGTGGTTAAGGAGAAAGAGCGGTTATCGGTTCGAATAGGACACCAGGGGCAGGGTGGAGATCGTCAATACTTGTGAAGATGAAAAGTTCAAATGCAAAAGCCCCATCGATTTGAACATCGATGGGGCTTTTGGCCTTCTACCTGCTGGGGATGCTATTTTCTGCTTTTCTTGACCGGGAGGTCGTGGACATCCAGGTGGCAGGTCAGGCAGTTGGGGAACATCTCCAGCAGTTTTTTAGCGTGAGATTCCGGCGGCGTGTGACAGTTGGTGCACTCTGGAATCAGGCCATGCCGGGTGTGGCAGCTTGCGCAGCTGACCTGCCCGTGCTTGCTCGCGGTGTTCGACCATTTGCTGTAAATCCCATCATGGCAGGCATTACAGGTTGTGACGTCAACGTCTGATGCCAGAGCAATGTTCAGCGGCTGGTGAACCTGGTGGCAGCCGGTGCAGGTGTTGAACTGCTGTGCTTCGAAGTGCGGCTCATGGCATTCCTGGCAGGACGGGATGTAGCCGTGGCGCTCGTAATGGCAGGCGCCGCAGCCCTGCTCAGTATGCTTGCTGGGGTATTGAGCCAGCTGGCTGTTCTGGTCGCTGTGACAGTCGGAGCAGTAGCCTTCAAGCATCCGTGATGCCGGAACCCGACGAGGAGCATGGGGATTCTCGTGGCAATTCAGGCACTGCACGTGTTTCTCCCCATGGGGATAAGCGTGACAGGTGGCACACTTCGGCATGATCTCGGCGTAATTGTTCTTCAGAGGATTGTAGGCATGAAAGATTTCATGGCACTCGCGGCAGTCGAACTGATGCTTGCCGCCGGCATCCTTGATGCTGCCGAAGTGTGTCGGGTGACACTGACCACATTGGGCCAGGGTCAAAGGTTGTGGCTCGTTGGCGTACAGTGACGCATCCTGCGAAGGAAGGTCGCTGCGCTTGGCAGTTTGCTGAGCCGGGGCGGCAGTTGCCGCCCCGGCCAGCAGAACCGCTGCAACCATAACCACCGTGCTGAAGAGAATCAGCTTTTTCGCGTTTTGGCTGAGCATTTATTTGATCCTTATTGCCTTATTGTCCCGGCCAGTTGTTCAGGTCGTGAGCGATGTTGTGGCAGCTGCCGCATTCCGGGAACTTGGCATGGATTCCCTGGGGGTGAGGCAGGCCATGGCAGTCGCTGCAGTTCGGCACCGTCTTGTGCTTGTTGGCGTGACACTGGACGCAGGCGACGTCGTGATGCTTGGTTTTGGTTGCCATCAGCTGCTCGTAGACGCCATCGTGGCAGGCGGCACAGAGAATGTTCTTGGTGCTGTCCGGATAATTCAGGACCAGCGGCTGGTGAACTTCGTGGCAGGTCGCGCAGTCGGCCTGAGTGACGTTTTCGGAGTGCGGCTCATGGCACTGCAGGCACTCGGGGATGACGCCGTGCTGGTCAGCGTGGCAGAAGTTACAGGCGAAAGTCGTGTGCTTGCTCGGGTTGGCTTCGAGCTGCTCATTCTGCGAGGTGTGGCAGGTCAGACATTCCGATTTCAGCTCGCCGGCCAGGACAACACGCAAAGGCTGGTGCGGATTGTGGCAGCGCAAGCAGTTTTCCAATTCGTAATGAGGCTCTCCGCCGTGGCACATGTTGCACTGGGGAATGTTGTTCGGGCTCGCAGGGCGGTGTCCGGTGTGACATTCCTGGCAGTTGATAGCATCTCTGTGAGCACTGCCGGCTTCTGCGATTTGCGCCGGTTGTTCGGCGTGGCACTTGGCGCAGTCGTCAACCGACAGTTGCGGTTGAGCAAAGACACTGCCGGCAGACAGCAGCCCGCAGAAAATCAGGCCCAGCAGGGCGGTCATAATGGTGATTCTTAGCTTATGCATTTTGCCTCCTTGATAAGTAGATAAGTGAGTCCTGCGATCTTCTGTTTCGCGAGGATATTGGATTTTTCAGGATCTGTGAAAGCCTCATTGAGAACCCTTTAGGGGTAGATTTTATGATTGCATTTCAACAGGTGTTTATAGCAAGGCTGCTGAGATTGATCAAGTTCTTTCTGTGCTTGTCTAAGCCATTGTTTAAATGAAGGTTTTAGATCTACTGCATGGATTTGACAGGAGCGTTCGTAAGGCTAAAAATATGTATACTGTATGCGTTTGTCGAGGACAGATCGATTGACGAGCTCACGGGCTCGAAGGTAACTCGAGCCCGTGAGTGGTTTTTATCAGGCAGCATTTTCATTAATTAGGTGAACATCCCGTTGCGGGAAGGGGATCGAGATACCCTCGGCGTCGAAGCGGAGTTTGATCTCTTCCTGTAGAGCAAACAGCACCGGCCAGTAATCGCCACTCTTGACCCATGGGCGAACCGCGAAATTCACGCTGCTGTCGGCCAGTTCCAGAACCCCGATGGTCGGCGCCGGATCGGTAAGAACGCGTGACTCTTTGGAGAGAACATCTTCCAGCACAGCTCGGACCTGTTTCAGGTCGTCGTCATAGCCGACACCGATAATCAGGTCGACCCGTCGGGTCGGTTTGGCCGAATAGTTGGTGATATTTCCACCAATTATCTGTCCATTGGGGACAATGATCTGCTTGTTGTCGCCGGTCTTCAGTTTAGTGCTGAAGATCTGTATTTCCTCGACGACTCCTGCCGTTCCGCCCCCTTCGATGAAGTCACCTGCTTTGAAAGGGCGGAAGAGGATCAGCATGACCCCGGCGGCAAAATTGCTCAGGGTGCTTTGCAGTGAAAGGCCGATGGCCAGGCCCGCCGCGGCAATCACCGCGGCAAAAGAGGTGGTTTCGACGCCCAGCTTTTCCAGCGCAGCCAATACAACAAAGGCCATCAGGGCCATATAGGTCAGGCTTCTGCTGAATTTCACCAGGGTTTCATCAACCCGGCTTTTGTGCATCAGCTTTGCGACGATGTTCGAAATGACGCGTGATGCGATCAGGCCGACGGCCAGGACAGCGAACGACCACACGAGCGGCAGGCCATAGCTCTCCACCAGATTGGCTATTGTCTCCGGGTTGAGGCTCTTAATGTATTCCATTTCACTCCTCCGAATCTAAAATTATTGGTCGTCAGAAACTGATTGAAAATGGCTCCTGGCGGATACCGGCAGGAGCCAATCTTTGTAAAGGGAAGGCAAATTACCCACAGGTGCGTGTGTTTACCTAAAGCGCGCGCGCGGCGACAAAGGCTTTGACCTGTCTGGTGTCGGCCGCGATTGTTTCTAGCCGCCTGGGAAGTTTCTCGATCCCTTGTAGAGCCGTTGGCTGTTCCGGATGCTGTTGAATCGCTGACTGGACCGCGTCACCGAATTTTGCCGGGTGCGCTGTCGAAAGGCAGACCAGAGGACATTTGCCGCTGGCAACAGCCCGGCCCGCCCATACGCCGACGGCGGTGTGCGGATCCAGGATATAACCGGTCTTGGCAAAAAACTCCTTGATGGTCGCCAGGGTCTGTTGGTCGTCAACGGTCGCGGCGGCAAAGATCGCCTGGACCGCAGTGAGCTGTTCGCTGCTGAATTCCAGCTTGCCGGTACGTTTGAAATTCTCCATAGCGGCACAGACCTGCGCGGCATCACTGCCGTAGAGATAAAACAGATAGCGCTCAAAGTTGCTTGCGACCTGAATATCCATTGAGGGAGAGAGCGACTGGTGAACATCCGCGGTTGAATAATCACCGTCGTTGATGAAGCGACTGAGAATATTGTTGGCGTTGGTGGCCAGGATCAGTTTGCGGATCGGTACCCCCATCTGCATGGCGATGTAGCCGGCAAAAATGTCGCCGAAGTTGCCAGTCGGCACGGAAACTTCGATTCCACTGCAGCCGGTCTCCTTGCTGGCCTGGAACCAGGCGTAAAAGTAATAGACCACCTGCGCCAGCACCCGGGCCCAGTTGATTGAGTTGACCGCGCCGAGGGCGTGGCGTTCCTTGTAATCAAGGTCGCCAAAGATCTCTTTGACGATCGATTGGGCATCGTCAAAAGTGCCTTCCACCGCCAGGTTGAAGACGTTGTCATCGGTGACCGTGGTCATCTGCAACTCTTGAATCGGCGAGACGCGGCCCTTGGGATGCAGGATAAAAATGTTGATATTTTTGCGTCCGCGGACTCCGTAAATTGCGGCGCTGCCGGTGTCACCGCTGGTAGCGCCGATGATGTTCATCTGGCGAGCCGATTTTTCCAGCAGATATTCGAAAAGGTTGCCGAGGAACTGCAGGGCTACGTCCTTAAACGCCAGGGTCGGGCCATGGAACAACTCGAGGATGTAGAGGTCATCCTGTTTGACCAGCGGAGTGATCTCGGGGTGGGTGAAGCTGGCGTACGAGCGGTCGATCAGTGCCTTGAGGTCGGCAGCCGGGATATCGGTCGCGAAACGGGAGATGATCTCGAATGCCAGCTCGGGATAAGGACGATCACTCAATTGTTGCAGTTCGGCGGGGCTCAGACTCGGGATCACCTCCGGCAATAGCAGGCCGCCGTCATCGGCCAGTCCCATCATCACGGCTTCAGAAAAGGGGATGCCGCGAACCTTGCCGCGGGTGCTGCAATATTTCATGGAAACTCCTTGGCGCGTTTTTCAGAAAGTCGGCATCTTAGCAGGAAGAGGGGGGGATTGGAAGTCTCTCAGCGGCAGAAAAAGAGGGAGTGTTCGTAACGAACACTCCCTCGACAGGTGTCTCTAAATAATTTGCGCTGCTCAGGCTTTTTCGGCTGCTTCCTGGGCATCGACCACGGCGACAGCGGCCATGTTGACGATGTCGGAAACGTCGTCGCCACGCTGCAGCACGTGGACCGGTTTCTTCATCCCCATCAGGATCGGACCGACGGCTTCGGCTTCACCCAACTTGTTGAGCAGCTTGTAGCTGATATTGCCCGAGTTGAGGTCGGGGAAGATGAAGATGTTAGCGTCACCTTTGAGCTGGGCGAAGGGGTATTGGGCCGCGGTCAATTCGGCATCGAGAGCCACGTTGGCCTGCACCTCGCCGTCGACCACCAGGTCCGGGGCCTGTGCTTTGACCAGCGCGGTGGCCTTCTTCACTTTCAGGCACAAGGGGTGGTCGGAGCTGCCGAAGTTGGAGAAGGAGAGCATCGCGACTTTCGGCTCAACATTGAAATGTTTCGCCTTTGCTGCAGTGAGAATGGCTGTTTCGGCCAGCTCTTCCGCTGTCGGCTCAATGTTGACGGTGGTGTCGGCAAAGAACACCGCCTGCTTCTTGGTCACCATCATGTAGAGGCCGTGAACCTTGGAGAGACCGTCCTGCTTGCCGATAATCTCCAGCGCCGGCCGGATGGTTTCCGGGTAGTGGTGGTTGATCCCGGAGAGGACCACGTCGGCGTCACCCTGATCGACCATCATCGCACCGAAGTAATTGCGGTTGTTCTTCATTTTTCCCTTGGCCTCGGCGCGGGTGACACCCTTGCGCTGGCGCTTTTTGAACATCGCGTCGATGTAGGCGCTGCGTTTCTCGAAGGTCGTCGGATCGACAATCTCCACGCCGTTCAGATCCAGATTGAGCTCTTCGATTTTTTGGCGGATCTCTTTTTCGTTGCCGATCAGGATCGGTTTGGCGATCCCTTCGTCGATGATGATCTGTGCGGCGCGCAGGATCTTTTCCTCATCCCCTTCGGGAAAGACCAGGCGCTTCGGATTGGCCTTGGCCTTGTTGATCACGGTGCGCATGATCTCCTTGGAGCGGCCCTGCATCGCTTCGAGGCGTTCCAGGTACTTGTCCATGTCTTCGATCGGCCGGCGGGCGACGCCGGAATCCATCGCCGCTTTAGCGACGGCCGGGGCAACACGCAGCAGCACGCGCTGATCGAAGGGTTTGGGGATCAGGTATTCGCGGCCGAACTTGATCTCTTCGCCACCGTAGGCGCGGCGGACCGAATCGGGAACGTCTTCTTTTGCCAATGCCGCCAGAGCATGCACGCACGCCAGTTTCATTTCGTCGTTGATGGCGCTGGCATGGGTGTCCAACGCGCCCCGGAACAGGAAGGGGAAACAGAGGACATTGTTGACCTGGTTGTTGTAGTCGGAGCGCCCGGTGCCGATGATCACGTCGTCGCGCACTTCTTTGGCTTCCGGCGGAGTGATCTCCGGGTCGGGGTTGGCCATAGCGAAGACGATCGGATCTTTGGCCATCGACTTCAGCATTTCCGTGGTCAGGGCGCCTTTGGCGGAGACGCCGAAGAAGATGTCCGCGTCGACCATCGCATCTTCCAGGGTTCTGGCGTGGGTTTCTGCGGCGAGGCGCTCTTTGTACTCGTTCATTCCGGCGGTCCGGCCTTTATAGATCACGCCTTTGGTGTCGCAGAGGATGACGTTGTTCTTGTCGATCCCCATGGTGATCGCCAGGTTGGCGCAGGCGATCCCGGCGGCACCGGCACCGTTGACGACGATCTTCACGTCTTCGATCTTCTTGCCGATGATTTCCAGGGCGTTGACCATGCCGGCGGCCGAGATGATCGCCGTGCCGTGCTGGTCGTCATGGAAAATCGGAATGTCGCAGATCTCCTGCAGCTTTTCCTCAATGTAAAAACATTCCGGCCCTTTGATGTCTTCCAGGTTGATGCCGCCGAAGGTCGGCTCGAGCAGTTTGACGGTGCGGATCAGCTCATCCGAATCCTTGGTGTTCAGTTCGATGTCGAATACGTCGACATCGGCGAAGCTTTTGAACAGAACGCCTTTGCCTTCCATGACCGGCTTGCCCGCCATGGCGCCGATATCGCCCAGCCCGAGAACGGCGGTGCCGTTTGAAACCACTGCCACCAGGTTGCCCTTTGCAGTATACTCGTAAGCCATGTCGGGATTTTTTTCGATTTCCAGGCAGGGCTCTGCGACGCCGGGGCTGTAGGCGAGGGCGAGGTCGCGGCTGGTGGCGCAGGGTTTGGTGGTGATAACTTCGATTTTACCTTTGCGCCCCATGCTGTGATAATCAAGGGCTTCTTGACGTTTCGACATTGTTTCTTTTCCTCCTGTTAAGAGTAAATCTTCCGAGACTCAGGAAGGGAAGTGGAACGGCAGGTCTCCTGTTGGACGGTTGAATAGACAACCATTGTTCTGCTGCAATACATTTAGGCTAAAAAATTATAGCGACGCTAAAAAAAAGTCAATATGAATCCGCGAACACTGTGAATATAACCGCTTTTTGAGACATCGCAATGCCGATGCCAATTGTTTATAATGAATGAAAAGTCTGTCATGTCAGTTGCTTACGGTTTTCTTCCGAGTCATTTGGTAAAAAATAATACGCAGAATTGAGGAAATTCAGCATTTTGTGGCTGAAAATGGCCACTTTGCGTCGTGGGATTTTGATGTAAGGTTAATGAATTGCTGCAATATGGTTTTGTCTGGTGAAGGTTTCAGCCATGAAGATCGGTGTATTGTCGGACACGCATATCGCGACTATGGCACAGGGGATGGTTTTGAGCCAGCGCCTGCTCAACGGACCTTTTGCCGGAATCGATGCGGTTCTGCATGCCGGTGACCAGGTGCTCCCGGAGCTGGAAAGCTGTTTCAGCCCGATTCCCTGGTATGCGGTACGGGGGAACATGGATGTCGCTGTTCAGGAACCGCTGAAGAGGATTGTCGAACTCGGCGGAAAACGGATCGGAATGCTTCACGGCTGGGGAGCGCCAAAAGACATCGAGCAACGGGTGCTGGCGGAATTCACCCATGAGCGGATCGACGTGCTGGTCTTCGGCCATAGCCATCAGCCGCTCTGTCGCTCTGAAGGCGGTTTGCTGCTGATGAATCCGGGCAGTCCGACCGATCGACGTTATGCTCCCGGACACACCGTCGGGTTGCTGACAGTTTCTTCGAACATTCATGGGGAAATCATATCTCTGGACTGATTTGTTTCTTGGAGTCTTTTCATCATTGTGCTATCTTTTTTAAATTATTTTGATAATCTAGGGAATCGATCGAAATGATTGAGATTTTTGAACGCGGCGGACCCTTGATGTATCCGATCCTGTTCTGTTCGGTGATCGGCTGGGCGATCTTCCTGGAGCGGGTCAGAACCTTTCGGAAGATTCGCCTCGGCATGCAACCGCTGGTGATCGAGGTTGAGCGGCTGGTCAATAAAGAGCAAACCGCTGAGGCCATGGAGCGCTGCCGGGAGTCCGGTTCTCCGCTGGCGAAAATTCTCAGTGCGGCGCTGGGCCAGGCTGGAGCCAGCCGCAGGCACATTAAAACCATCGCGGAAGAGGTCGGCGACCGGGAGTCGGTGGCTTTGCAGCGCTATCTCGGGCTGCTGGGAACCATTGCCAATATCTCTCCCCTGTTGGGCCTGCTCGGGACAGTGCTGGGGATGATCGATGCGTTTAACGTCATTGCCGCACAGGGGACCGGGACGCCGGCGACCCTCGGCGGCGGGATTTCCGAGGCGTTGATCACCACTGCGGCGGGTCTTTCGGTTGCCGTTCCGATGATTCTTGCGCATCGTTATCTCTCGAGTCGGGCGGAAAAACTGACGCTTGATATGGAAGAGTACACCATGCAGGTGGTCGACATGATCGGCGCTTAGGCGACATGGCTTTCCGAAAGCGAAATATCGAGCCTCCCCGGGTGGATCTGACCCCGATGATCGATGTGGTTTTTCTGTTGTTGATCTTTTTTATGATCTCGACAACGTTCATCGAAGGGCCGGGCCTGACCATCGACCTGCCGGAATCGTCGGCCCAGCAGCTCAAGCAGGGCGAGAAGGACATCCATGTCTACCTCACTGCCGAGGGCCAGATTTACCTGCAGAAAGAGCCGGTCAGCTATGGCGAGCTGCAGCAACGGATCGGACAGTATGGCGAGGCCGCCAAACAGATGACTTTTTTACTGATGGCCGATGAGGGTGCGCTGCACGGTCGGGTCATCAAGCTGATGGATGCTGCAAAAACCGCTGGTTTCGGCAAACTGGCGATCGCGACCGACAAGGAAGTGAATGAATCGAATGCGAACTGAGACCGGAGGTTTGTCGCCTTGAGTAAAACAATTGCGATATTGACCGGCGGCGGCGATTGCCCGGGCCTGAACGCGGTCATTCGTGGGGTGGTGCGTTCCGCCGTCCGCTTGCACGGCTGGCGGGTGCTGGGAATCGAGGATGGATTCGAGGGTCTGGTCGGGGATCTCCGCTGGCGGGAGCTCGATCTTGATGCGGTGCGGGGCATTCTGCCGCGCGGTGGCACCATATTGGGCACCAGCAATCGCGGTAATCCGTTTAGTTATCCGGTTGAGGTTAATGGAAAACTTGAACTGCAGGACGTCTCCGACCGGCTGCTGGAGAACTTTCGTCAGCTGGGGGCTGATGTCCTGATTGCCGTTGGCGGCGATGGCACCCTGAAGATCGCCCAAGGGCTTTTCGAGAAGGGTCTGCCGGTGGTCGGGGTGCCGAAAACCATCGACAACGATCTGCGCGCGACCGATGTCACCTTCGGTTATCGCACCGCGGTGACCATCGTGACCGAGGCCCTCGATCGTTTGCATACCACGGCTGAAAGTCATCACCGTGCCATGGTGGTTGAGGTGATGGGGCGCGACGCAGGATGGATCGCCCTGGAGTCTGGAATCGCCGGGTCGGCGGACGCCATTCTGATTCCGGAAATTCCTTATTCAAGCGAACGTCTTTGCGCGGCGATCGAACAACGTCGTCAGAACGGTAGTCGATTTTCGATTGTCGTGGTTGCCGAAGGCGCCTTCGCCGCAGAAGGGGAGAAAACGCTTCAGGTTACCGCCGAACAGAACCTGGGGGTAGAACGGCTCGGAGGCGTTGGACATCAGGTGGCCCGGCAGATCGAGAGCTGTCTGGATATGGAAACCCGGGTCGTAACTCTCGGCCATCTGCAACGTGGCGGGTCTCCAGAACCGTTCGACCGGATTCTGGCATCACGCTTCGGGGTCAAAGCGGTTGAGCTGATCGCGCAGCAGAAATACGGCCAGATGGTTGCCTTGAAAGGGCAGCAGGTTGTCGGTGTTGAGATCGCCCAGGCGATCTCCAGGCTGAATCTGGTCGACCCGGACGGAGAGCTGGTGAAAACAGCTGAATCGCTGGGCATCATGGTGGGAAGATAATTCGCTATTGTGTTGCTAAAAGAGCAGGGGTGTCATGACGAACATATTCTCCATGGTTTTTGAAGACGGCAGTGCAACCAAGGGAAAGGCCAATCGCAGTCTGTTCTATACGATTGCCGGGTTGATGCTCGGGATCGGCGCGCCGCTCGGTTGGTCATTGGTTCGGCTGGTCTTTTTCCACGATCCCTACCAGCCCTGGTGGGACCAGTCCTTCGGGGCCTATTTCAGGAGTACAAGAGATCTGGCTTTACTCGCCTATATGGGCGGCGGGACCGCTGTGGTGCTGGGAACCTTCGGCTTTTTTATCGGCCGGGCCAGTGAGCAGATTCATTTGCGCGCCAAGCGACTTGATGAGATGAATCAAACGGTCGCCAGCCAGAAGCAGGAGTTCGAAAACAAGTATACCGATTTGAACAACCGCATCAGCAGCTTTCACAACATCAGCGCCCGGATCCAGAAAACCATGGATATGTCCGAGCTGATGGAGTTGACCGGAAACGGTCTGCATGACGTCATGGATTTCGACCGGGTTAACATTCTGCAGGTAGACCATGCGAATAAACAGCTGCGTCTCTCGCTCAGTCTCGGCTGTGGCGATAGCGGCGCCAGCTCGACCCTCCCGCTGGACGAAAGGGCCGGGGCGATTTACAAAACGGTCAATGGGAAACGCAGCTATCTGATTGACGATATCGCCCTGATGCCGCCCGATTTCAAGCTCAAAGCGCCCTGCGACTCGCTGGCTGCGCTGCGTTCGAGAAACTTTCTGCTCTGTCCGGTCGTGGTCAATGACGTGACCGAAATGGTTATTGGTGTCGACAACAAAACCTCTGGCCGCCAACTGGTTGAGGATGACACCGAAACCCTGAAGCTGTTCGCCTCGCAAATGGCCGCCAGCATCACCCGGCTGCGCTTGTTCAAGGCGGTTGAGCTTCTCACGGGGGAATTGGAGCATACTTTCGGTCAGCTGCTGCAATACAAACAGGATTACCAGATTCTGCTGAAAACCCTGAAGCGGGCAACCGGTTCGACCATCAAGCTGGTGGCCGAGATCGCCAATTCGGCGGATGTGGTGCGCGACGCGGTCAATTCGACTCAGTCCTCCTCCACCGAAATTTCCGCCTCGATCGATCAGGTCGGCAGCAGCATCAGACAGCTCTCCGAGTTCATGGACAAGTCGATCTCTGCGATGACCCAGATTGCGGCGACCATCAAAGAGGTCGATGACAACAGTATCAGCTCCCATGAGATGTCGGAGCAGGTTAAACAACAGGCGGAAGGTGGAGTTGTTTCCGTCCAGGAAACCCTCGCCGGGCTCGAAGGAATTTCCACCGGGGTCATCGAAGCGTCGCAGGTCATCGATCAGCTGTCGCAAAAAGGGGAAGAGATCGGCTCCATCACCACGGTTATCACCGAGATCGCCCAGAAGACCAACCTGCTGGCGCTCAATGCGGCGATCATCGCAGCTCAAGCCGGGCAACAGGGGCGCTCATTTGCCGTCGTCGCCGAAGAGATCCGAGGCCTGTCACAGAAAACCGCACATTCTTCCGAAGCGATCGCTCATCTGATTCGCGACATGCACAACAGCACCGGCGAGGTTGTCGATCAGGTCCGCAACGTTAAAGAGCTGGTCGGTAGGGGCGTGACCCTCGGGCGCAAAACCGAACAGTCGCTCAGCCAGATCCTTGGCAGCGCCACCTCGGCCATGGACATGGCGCGCAGTATCCGACATGCCACCGCAGAGGTGTCCCGCTCAGCGGAATTCGTCACCCATTCGATCGAGGAACTGGGCGAAATGACCGAGCAGGTTTCGACCGCGTCGCGGGAACAGGCACAGGGAACCCACGGCATCGTTCGTTCCATCGAGGATATCCGCAACATGGCTGACGAGATGGCGAACGTTGCGATCCAGCAGCGGCAGGACAGTCGCGACATTGAAGCGGCCGTTGAATCGGTTGCGGAAATGGCCGGCCAGATCTTCCAGGAGATGGACGCCCGCAGCGAGCAGAGCCGCAGCGTCATCAAGCAGCTGCAGCAGCTCAAAGACAAGGATTAGGGAAGGCCTCATTCGGCCAGGGGAACAAAAGCAGCTCCGGGGAAACCTGGAGCTGTTTCTCGTTCAGTGCGGGAGGAGGTCTTAGTTATTGATGCGGCTTCTGTCGCGTTGACAATCCTTTCGCCCCGGGCAGGGCTGGATGCGACAGGGTTCGATGTGGATGATGACATCTGCTCCGGGGATGTCCCGTTCAATCCGCTTTTCCAGGCTGTCGGTCAGCTTGTGCGCCTCTTCGACCGTCATCTCTTTGCAGACTTCCAGGTGGAAATCCATGATTTTCAACGATCCCGCCCGCCGGGTGCGCAAGCCGTGGTAGCCGGCCAGCGGCCCTTCATGGCTGTTGATCAGCTCGTGGACTCTCTGCTGTATCTCGTCCGGCAGCTGACGGTCGAGAATATCGTTGAGGCTGCGCTTAATCAATCGCAGCGCTTCATGCAGAATGTACGAAGCGACCAGGATCGAAAGCGCCGGGTCAAGCCAGTGGATATCGAACCAGGTGATCATCAGCAGCCCGGCCATCAGGCCCAGGTTGCTATAGATATCCATGCGGAAATGGAGCGAGTCGGCTTCCAGCGCTGTCGAGTCGGTCTGTTTAGCGACCCGTCGCAAATAACTGGCGATGAACCAGGAGACCAGGGCGCTGAAGGCGAGGACGCCGATCCCCTGGTCAAGATCGCTCAGGGGGACGCCTTGCGTCAGCCGCGAAGACGCTTCGTAGATGATCCAGCCGCCGGAGAGGCTGATCACCAGAGCCTGAAACAGCGTGGCGATGGTTTCGAACTTGCCGTGGCCGAAGGGGTGGCACTGGTCCGGGGGCTGCTCCGCATGACGGATCGCCATGAAATTGACCCCCGACATCAGGATGTCGAGCAGTGAGTCGACGGCCGAGGCCATGACCGCCATCGAGCCGCTGGAGAAGGCGATGATCAGCTTGATGATCGCCAGGCCGAGAGCGCCGCAGATGGAAAAAGTCGCTGCGCGGATTTTCGGGTTTTCAACTCTCATCAGTTCATGTCTTCAGGACAGGGGGCACTCTTTTCCCCAGGCCATGAATCCATCGCCGCTCAGGCTATGGAAGCTGTCGATGCGATTCTGATAATAAGCCAGATCGTTGCAGGTCTGCTCGATCGCCGCGGCAACCTCCTGACCGACAAGGCTGCTGGCCGCACAGAACCGGTAAAAACTGGCGACGCCATTGAGCATGGCGGTCAGTTCGACCAGGTTCGGTTCAAGGTTGCTGGTGATATACCAGTGGCCGGCGAAGCAGCGCACCTGCTTGTCCGTGACCTCGAAAATGTTGCCCCGGCGGTTGTCGATGACGAAATTGCGCAGAAAATAATCGGCCCCGGCAGCCTGCGATCCGGCGTCCAGCGGATCGAGCTGCTGTTCTTCAAGCAACGACCGGTGAAATTTTTTCAGCAAGGCACAGCAGAGCTGATCGACACGGATTTCATCTTCCAGGGTTTTGATCGTGTAGCTGCTTTTGTCGAGCAGCTCGGCCGGCGGTGCCGGGTGCGGTTTCGTCGTCATCGGTCTCTCAATTTTCAGTCAGCTGGGTTGAGGAAACTCTGTGCCCGAGTAATTAGCATTCTGCCATCAGGTGGTCAAGCGTCAGCTGCATGGGGTGCGTATCGTTCTATTTACTTCGTGGAGTGGCTTTGCTACGATAGCGCGCTTCAGATGATTCTAGCATCGACTTCACACTCCTCAGCTCTTTTATTAGGTATTTCAGGTTTTTATACATGTCATCAACAACTCCGCTGATGCGGCAGTATCTGGAAATAAAGGCGAATTACGAAGACGCGATCCTGTTTTTCCGCCTGGGCGACTTTTATGAAATGTTCATGGAAGACGCCGTCGTGGCATCGCGCGTGCTCGGCATCACCCTGACCTCGAGAAATAAAAGTGAAGAGGATTCGATCCCGTTGTGCGGGGTGCCCTATCACAGCAGCCAGGGCTACATCGCCAAGCTGATCGCAAGTGGCCACAAGGTGGCGATCTGCGAGCAGGTCGAAGACCCGAAAACCGCCAAGGGGATCGTCAAACGCGAGGTTGTGCGGGTTGTCACGCCCGGCCTGGTGACCGATACCGAGACCCTCGACCCGAAAGAGAACAACTACCTGCTGGCGATCGTCGCCGAGGGCGGGCAGTACGGAATCGCGCATGTCGATATCACGACCGGCGAATTCCGTGTCACTCAGGTCGAAGGACTGGCGCAGGTGGAAAGCGAGCTGGGATCGCTGCGACCGCGGGAAGTGCTGTATGCCGACAATGCCGCCGGGCAGACTCTGCAGAAGCAGCTCTCCGGGGTGCTTGACGGAGTGATGCGCAACCTGCTGCCGGAGTGGGTCTGTGAAACCGATTATGCTGCAGAGCAGCTGTGCACATTTTTCGGCGTATCCGGGCTGCAGTCTTTCGGCTGTGAGGAGCTGCCGGCCGCACAACAGGCCGCCTCGGCGGTTCTGTATTACCTGCAGCAGACGCAGAAAGACGAATTACGTCACCTGCGCCCCTTACAGACCTATCACACCCGTCATTTCATGGTGCTGGATGATGCCACCCGGCGCAACCTGGAACTGACCGCGACCCTGCAGGACGGCAAGAAGCGCGGCTCGCTGCTCGGCGTGCTCGACCGGACCGTGACCGCCATGGGTGGGCGGACCCTGCGCCACTGGATTCACTACCCGCTGATCGATCTGCAGCAGATTCTCGACCGGCAGAACGCCGTCGCCGAGCTGGTCGAAGAAAGTCTGATCCGCATCGAGCTGCGTGAAGCCCTCGACGGAGTCTATGACCTCGAGCGGCTCAACAGTAAGATCGCCATGGCCAGCGCCAACGCCAAGGATCTCGCCGCGCTACGCGTCTCTCTGGAGAAGTTGCCGCAGATCGATGATCTGCTCGCCGGCTTTCAGTCCTCCTGCCTGCAGCAGCTCCGCGCGCAGATCGATCTGCTGCCGGAACTGGTTGAGCTGCTGGGCAGGGCGATTGTCGACGATCCGCCTTTTGTGCTGCGCGATGGCGGCCTCATCCGCGATGGCTATCATGAGGATCTTGACGAACTGCGCAGCATCAGCCGGGAAGGCAAAGGCTGGATCGCCCGGCTCGAGCAGGAAGAGCGGTCACGAACCGACATCCCGACCCTGAAAGTCAAATACAACAAGGTGTTCGGCTATTTTATCGAGGTCACCAACAAGAACCTCGCCCGGATTCCGGAGGATTACCAGCGCAAGCAGACCCTCTCCAACGCGGAACGTTACATTACGCCGAAGCTCAAAGAGTATGAAGCAAAGGTCCTTGGGGCCGAGGAGCGTTTGGTCGAGCTGGAGTACAATCTGTTTCAGGAGGTGCGTCTGCAGGCCGCTGCCGAAGGGCGGCGCATCCAGCAGAGTGCCAATGCCCTGGCGTCTCTGGATGCTCTGCTGGCCCTCGCCGATCTGGCCCACGATCGCAACTACGTGTGCCCGCAAGTCGATGACTCCGGGGTGCTCAGGATCGAAGGCGGCCGCCATCCGGTCGTCGAAGGGATGCCGCTTAAGGAAGCGTTCATCCCGAACGATGTCGCGCTCGACAACGACCGGAACCAGCTGCTGATTATCACCGGGCCGAACATGGCGGGGAAATCGACCTTCATGCGTCAGGTGGCGCTGATCACCCTGATGGCCCAGATCGGCAGCTTCGTGCCGGCGGAAGAGGCCAGGATCGGCGTCGTCGACCGCATCTTTACTCGCGTCGGCGCGAGTGATAATCTGGCAAAAGGTGAGTCGACGTTCATGGTCGAGATGAACGAGACGGCAAACATCCTACGGCACGCGACTCAGCGCAGTCTGATCATTCTGGACGAGATCGGCCGTGGAACCTCGACCTTCGACGGGGTCAGCATTGCCTGGGCGGTGGCAGAATACCTGCACGACAATCTGGAGGTCGCCGCCAAGACGCTGTTCGCCACCCACTATCATGAACTGACCGATCTGGCTTTAACGCGCGATCGGGTGCAGAATTTCAATATCGCCGTCAAGGAGTGGAATGACCAGATCATCTTCCTGCGCAAGATTGTTTCTGGTGGCGCCAGTCGCTCCTATGGAATTCAGGTGGCGCGTCTGGCTGGTCTGCCAGATCAGGTCATCCGTCGGGCGAAAGAGATCCTGCACAACCTGGAAGCGGGCGAGTTCGGCCAATCCGGCCAGCCGCGCCTCGGAGAGGGGAAGAGTCAGCCGCCGCGTCCTTTGGCTTCACAGATGTCTCTGTTTCAAGGTGCCGCCGAAGAGGAGCTGCGCGCCAAAATCGCGACGGCCGACCTGAGCTGCATGACCCCTCTGGATGCCATGAACCTGCTAGACGAACTGAAAAAGATGCTTTGATACTATGAGGTTGTTACGCTACTTCATTCTCTTGAGCCTGTCGGCTCTGGTTCTGGTCAACGATCTGCCGGCGGCCCAGGATGCGACTTTTGCGGAAATCCGGCGTGATTATAAGCAACTGATCAAGTCCTCCCAATTACAGCGACAGCGGAAAAATTGGGAGGCTCTGATCAAACGCTTTGAGCGGTTCGAGCGTGAGCACCCGCGCAATCCCAACCTGGAAAAAGCCCTGTTTTTACGAGCCCGGACCTGGGACGGTTTGTCGAAAGCCTCCGGCTCGCGTGGCGACGCGAAAAACGCCGTGACCGTTTACCTGCAGCTGGCGGAGCGCTATCCCACCAGCAACCTGGCTGATGATGCGCTGTATTCAGCCGGGCAGGCGGCAGAGGCTCTCTTGAATGATCAGGTCGCAGCCTATAACTATTATCAGCAGCTCATCCGCCAGCTGCCGTCAGGCGATATGGCTGCTGCCGCCAAGCGGCGCTTGGCAGCCCTGCCGCCACCTCCTGCTCCGATGGTTACCAGCCCGCCGGCCGCGCCGGTTGTTTCTGCGCAGGGCAGCTCCTTGGAGAAGATCCGCTACTGGAGCGGCCCTGAATACACCCGGGTGGTGCTTGACTTGTCTGCGCCGGTGTTGGCGACCCCGCACGAACTCAAAGGAGATAAGCCGCGCATCTATTTTGATCTGCTTGCGACCCGGCTTTCAGCGCAGCTTCAATCTGAAGTGCCGATTCTCAATGGCCTGGTGCGGCGGGTGCGGGCCAGCCGTTTTGATGAAAAACGGGTCCGGGTCGTCCTCGATCTCTACGCGTCCAGTGATTACAAGTTGGTGACCCTGGAAAACCCTTATCGGATTGTCGTCGACATAAAAGGCAAACCGACTCAAACCGCCGCGGCCAAACCGTCGGAAATCCGTTCAGCAGCTTCAGGCGGAGATGATTCGATCGCTTCAATCCTCGACTCCGCGACCGATCATGTGCCGATTCTGCATGTCCCACAGCAGGCCGATCAGGGGGGGATTCGGTTGATCGTGGTCGATG
This sequence comes from uncultured Desulfuromonadales bacterium, assembly GCA_945787295.1. The sequence goes on along the minus strand of CALZHQ010000001.1, from coordinate 120,440 downwards.
CCGGCCATGGAGGCAAGGACCCGGGGGCGGTCGGGCCGGGCCGGGTCCAGGAGAAACAGGTCACCTTGGGGCTCGCCAAGGTGCTGGCGGAGCGCTTACGCAAAGAGCTCGGCGTCAAAGTCCTCATGACCCGTTCAGGAGATAAATATCTCGGCTTGCGGGAGCGGACCGCCTACGCCAACCAGGTCGGAGCGGATCTGTTTATTTCTCTGCATGCCAACGCCAGTCCCAGCCGCAGCGCCTATGGCATCGAGACCTATTTTCTGAACCTGTCGAAGAACAATCAGGCCGCCGAAGTTGCTGCCCGCGAAAACGGCACCAGCCTGCAGGATGTGAGTAATCTCGAAGCGATCCTGTTCGATCTGATGGCGAACGCGAAAATCAATGAGTCGAGTCGTCTGGCGGCGAAGATTCAACAGGCGATGGTTACCGGCCTGAAACCTCATTACAGTAGAATTAAGGATCTGGGAGTCCGCCAGGGCCCTTTCCATGTTTTGTTGGGAGCCACGATGCCATCGGTCCTGGTCGAAGCTGCGTTTATCAGCAACAAGCGCGAGGAGAAACGTCTGACCAGTCGTAAATATCAGGAACGAGTCGCAGCAGCGATTGTTGAAGGGGTCAAGGACTATGCGGCGACGATGGATCAGGTGGCACAACAATGACCAGTGTTGTCGCAAAACAGGCTGAGGTCTGCTTCCCGGCTGACCTGTTCGATGCTGAAACGGAGTATGAACAGCGTCGCCAGCCGTTGTTGGATGCAGCGCGCGACTATGTCGATACCGAGCTGCAAAGGATCAAGTGCCTGACCGAAGAGGGCGCCGCTGGAACGGTCGTGGTCGAACAGCTGACCAGTCTGTTTGACCTGTTGAATGACAACCTCTATCAGGCGGTGAGCGCCGGGCTCGATCCCGATTCATTAGCCGGTTGTGCCCTGTTGGCGCTCGGTGGCTACGGCCGCTGTGAGATGAACCCGAAATCAGATCTCGACCTGATGTTTTTCTTCGACAATTCCGGCAAAGAGGCCGCCAAAGTGATCTCCGATCGGATGCTTTATCTTCTCTGGGATCTAAGCCTGGATGTCGGATACAGCGTGCGTTCGGTGAAGGACTGCCTGGAGCAGGCCAACCAGGATGTGACGGTCAAGACCGCGATGCTCGATGCCCGCTACCTGGCCGGCAACCAGGAACTGTTCGAACTGTTTGCCGGCAAAGTCGGCAAGCCGCTGCTGGAGAACGGCTCTCAAGGGTTCATCAAACAGAAGCTGCTGGAGAACAAAGAGCGGCGCAGAAAATACGGCTCCTCAGTTTACCTGCTTGAACCGAATATCAAGGAAGGGGAAGGCGGTCTGCGCGACCTGCATGCGGCCATCTGGATTGCCCGGGTCAAGTTCAAGGCGAAAAACCTCAAAGAGCTGTTGATCAAAGGGGTCATCATCGAGGAGCAGGCCGAAGAGTATCAGGCCGCCTTCGATTATCTCTGGTGCCTCCGCAATCATCTGCATTTCATGGGGCAGCGCAAGAGTGATCAGCTCACTTTCGATCTGCAGCAGCAGATTGCCGCTGAACTGGGTTATGTGGACAGCCGTGAAGGCTCGGCGGTTGAACAGTTCATGCAGGACTACTACACGCACGCGTCACATGTGGAGCACCTTTCGTCCAGCCTGATCATCAGTGCGACCGAGCGCGACCAACCGAAAAACAGCATTCTCGGCTTTTTCGTCCGTCGCAACCTCGAAGACGGCTTCAATATCGTGCGCGGCGAAATCGGTACGAGCGACAAGGAACTTTTCATCAAGGACCCGGCGCTGATGATGTCCGCCTTTGAGCTGGCGCAGCGCCACAACGCCGAACTGAGTGTCGCGCTGAAGCTGTCTATTCGCGACAATCTGTCACTTATGAACGACAAGGTGCGCCGGTCCCGTCGGGTCAACGAAGCCTTTTTCAAAATTCTGCGCTCGCCGAAACGGGTCGGGAATACCCTGCGGGAGATGCACCACCTGCATTTTCTCAACGCCTATATCCCTGAGTTCAAGAACATATTCTGCAAAGTCCAGTTCGATCTCTACCACATCTATACCGTCGACATTCACACCCTGTTCGCCATCGAAGAGGTGGGCAAGCTCTGGGATGGCGAGTACGTCGAAACTCAGCCGCTGTTGACCCAGGTGGCCAACAATATCGAAAAAAGAGAGCTGCTGCTGCTGGCCATTCTGTTTCACGATATCGGCAAGGGGAGCGGCGCTGATCACAGCAGCAAAGGGGCCTCGATGATTCCGACCATCGCCCGGCGCATGGGGCTGAATCGCGAGGACAGTCAGCGGCTGCAGTTTCTGGTACAACATCATCTGTTGATGGCGCACATCTCGCAGCGCCGAGATCTGCACGACATGAAGATGATCGCCCAGTTCGCCGAACAGATGGGCATGAGTGAAAACCTGCACATGCTCTACCTGCTGACATTTGCTGATCTCAAGGCGGTCGGTCCGGATGTCTGGTCCGAGTGGAAGGGGCAGCTGTTGCAGGAATTGTACGAGAAAGCCTTCGATTTCATCGAAAAAGGCAACTTTTTCCTCGAACAGCGCTCCGAAAAGGTCCGCAACCGCAAGCGGAAAATCCGCCTGGCCCTGCTCGAAGAGTTTCCGGAAGGGCAGATCAAAAAGGCTCTCGACAGCCTCAGCACCCGCTATCTGCTGACCTATCGTTCCAGGGAGATCATCCCCCACCTGCGCCTGGCCCTGGGGCGTGGGAAACAACCTCTCGCGATGCAGGTCGAACAAATGCGCGAGGCCAACTATACCCAGATTATCCTTGCCACCATCGATTCGCCGGGGCTGTTCTCCCTGATCACCGGGGTAATGGCCGCCCACTCGATCAATATTCTCGGGGCTCAGATTCATACCAGGAAAACCGGCGCGGTGCTCGATGTGCTGCAGGTCAACAGCACCATCGGCAGCGTGGTCGAAAATCCGGTCAAGCTGAAGAAGGTCGAGGCGGACCTGATCGCGGCGATCGAAGGGCGAATCTACGTTGACGATCTGGTGCAGAAGCAACGACAGCCGTCCTACATGATCAGCAGCCGGGAGAAGCCGCAGCAGCCCAACAAGGTTGAATTTGACAACCAGGTGTCTGAGGAATACACGGTCATCGATATTTTCGCCAACGACAAAGTCGGTCTGCTCTACGATATCACCCGGACTCTGAAAGAGCTGGGCTTGTACATCGCCATATCGAAAATATCCACCAAGGTCGATCAGGCCGCCGATGTGTTCTACGTGCAGGATATCTTCGGCCAGAAAATCATCGACCCGGAGAAGATTGAGAAAATCCGTCAGAGCCTCCTCGAGCGACTCACTTAGCTGACATCTCAAAGACATATGGACCAATACCTCGACTATTTTCTGAACTATTTGACGGTTGAAAAAGGTCTGTCGAAGAATACCCTTGACGCCTATAGCCGCGACCTGAGCCGCTACATCACTTTTCTGGAACAACGCAAGATCTGCGCGCCCGACCGGATTCAGCAGCTGGACCTGCTGGCTTTTCTCGGCCGGCTGAAAGAAGACGGCATGGCGGCGCGCAGCCGCGCGCGCTGCTTGAGCTCGCTGCGCATGTTCCACAGGTTTCTGCTGGCGGAAAAACATACCGAGCAGGATCCAACCGCGTTGCTCGAATCTCCCCGGGCGCTGCAGCCACTGCCGAAACTGCTTTCGCAGGCCGAAGTTGAGCGCTTGCTGGCTGCGCCGAAGGGCGATTCCGCGCTGGTTTTGCGCGACCGGGCCCTGCTGGAAGTGCTTTACGCGACCGGGATGCGGGTCTCCGAGCTGGTCGGCCTGGAGCTTGGTGACCTCAAACTGGATATCGGTTGCGTCAACGCCTTCGGCAAGGGAGGCAAGCAGCGCTTGATCCCGCTGGGAGAGCTGGCCCTTGAAATTCTGCAGCAATACCTGCAGAATGGGCGCCCGCTGCTGTTGAAGAAGACGCTCACCGATCTGGTGTTTCTCAATCGGCAGGGCAAGGGGCTCAGTCGCCAGGGGTTCTGGAAGAATCTCAAGCGCTATGCCCTGGCCGCCGGAATCAGGCAAGCGGTTTATCCGCATGCCCTGCGCCATTCGTTTGCCACCCATCTGCTGGAAAACGGAGCAGATTTACGGGCCGTGCAGACGATGCTCGGGCACGCGGATATTTCGACCACGCAAATTTACACGCATGTCATCCAGGAACGGCTGAAAAAACTGCATCAGCAGTATCATCCGCGCGGATAACTGTGAACAATTGACGAGGATCCCATGAAATATATTATTCTGCTCGGCGACGGCATGTCTGACGAGCCGCTGGCCGAACTCGACGGGAAAACGCCACTCGAAGTCGCTCAGATCCCGCACATGGATCGCCTTGCACGGGCCGGCGAGCTGGGCCTGGCCGCGACGGTTCCGCAAGGGTTCCATCCCGGCAGCGATGTCGCCAATCTTTCGGTGTTCGGCTACGATCCGGCTGAATGCTACAGTGGCCGATCGCCGCTGGAGGCGGCCAGTATGGGGGTTGAGCTGGGCCCGAATGATGTCGCCTTCCGCCTCAATTTCGTCTGGCTCGAAGCCCATTACGGCAAGCTGTATATGGGCGATTTTTCCGCCGGGCATATTACCACCGAAGAGGCGACGGAGCTGATCAGTACCTTGCAGCAGTACCTGGGCGGTGAGGAGTTCAATTTCTACCCCGGGGTTTCCTATCGCCATCTGATGGTCTGGAAAAACGGCCGCGACCAGCTCACTTTCACCCCGCCGCACGATATCACCAGCTACAGCGTCGAGGATCATCTGCCTCAAGGGGATGGCGCCGACGAGCTGCTGAACCTGACCAATTCGGCGCAGATGCTGCTGGTCAATCATCCGGTCAACCAGCAGCGCATCGAGCGTGGCGATGTGCCGGCGAACTCGATCTGGCTCTGGGGGCATGGTCGCAAGCCGCAGATGCAGACTTATCAGGAACGCTTCGGGCTGAGTGGTTCGGTCATCTCGGCTGTCGACCTGATTAAAGGGATCGGCGTTAACGCCGGGTTGCAGGTCATCAACGTGCCCGGGGCGACCGGCTATATCGACACCAATTACCGTGGCAAGGGGGAGGCGGCCGTGGCCGCGCTGCAGGATGGTGATTTCGTTTACGTGCATGTCGAAGCCCCCGACGAAGCGGCCCACGGCGGGCTGCTGCAGGAGAAGATTCAGGCGATCGAGGATTTCGATCGCGAAGTGGTCGGGACGGTGCTCGCCAACCTCGATACCATCGGAGATTGCCGAATTATTGTCTGCCCGGATCATCCGACCCCGGTGGCCAGGAGAACCCACACCTCAGACCCGGTGCCCTTTTTGTTGTTCGACTCCAGCAGCCCGCGGCAGAATGATGTCAGCGGTTACAGCGAGGCCGAAGCCAAGCGGAGTGGCAGGCTGGTCGCCGGGCATCAACTGATGTCGCTGTTGCTCGATCGCTAGCGGGCAGGTGCGCGTGACCAGAATCAGATTTGCAAAACTGGAGCGCCAGGAGAAGGCCAGGCTGCTCTGCCAGTTGGCTGAAGAGCATTTCGCCGCCGGCAAGCGGGTTCTGGTGAGAGTACAGGATGAGAACCAGGCGGTGACACTGGATCGCTTCATGTGGACCTGGGACAAGGGCTCTTTTCTGCCTCATGCCTGCAACAACGGCTCGGTTGACTGTCTGGAAGAACCGATCGTGATTACCGTCAAGGAGAGCAACCCCAACGGGGCCAGCGTACTGATCATGGCGCAGCCCTGCTCGCGGGATTTCATCAAGCGCTTTGAGCTGGCGATCGATTTCGCCGAAGTTTTTGACAAGGGCCTGGCCGAGCAGGCTCGTGAGCGCTTCCGCAGTTATCGTGATGACGGATTTGAACCGCAAATGTATTAACGACGGCGGACCTGCCAGTCGAATTCTGCTCCCGGATTCACCGACCCTCGATCAGGACATCGCCCTGGACGCCTCTTCCCGCAGAGCTCTGCAGCACTGGCAGGCTCGGATCGGTGAGATTTTCACCGTCTGCGCGCCCGATCAGCGGCAGTATCGTGCCCGGCTGACGGCATTGAGCGACGACTCCGTCAGGGTTTTGCCGTTTGCGGAGATTCGCCTGACCGACAGTCCGGTTGCCATCGACCTGATTCAGGCTCTGCCGGAGAAAGAACGCTTCGAGCTGGTGTTGCAGAAAGTGACCGAGATCGGCGTCAGCCGTATCATCCCCTACACCAGCAGCCGCTCGGTCAGTCAGGCCGAACGCGATTCCGGGCAGAAGAAGTCGCACCGTTGGCCCTATGTCGTGCAGCGCGCCGCCCGGCAGTGCCGACGGGCGGAGATTCCGGAACTCTATCCGGTGCTCGATTTCAGCCGGGCGCTCGCCCTCTGCGCTACGGCCGACCTGGCTCTGCTTTGTTATGAGGGGGAGGGGACCATTCCGCTCGGCAGGCACTTGCAGGGTTTTACCGGGCGGCGGGTCGCTTTGATGGTCGGCCCTGAAGGGGGCTTCAGCCCCGCCGAGGTCGAACAGGCCAGATTGATGGGCGTTCTGCCGATCGGGCTGGGAGCAAGAATTCTGCGGACGGAATCGGCAGCGATTATCGCGACTGGAATAATTCAGTATGCTCTGGGCGATCTCGGCAGCAGCTGAAACGGAAATAATGGAGAATTTGCTAAGTGAAGACAGAAAACATAGTCGTCGTTCTGGTTGAACCACAGGGGCCGCGTAACGTAGGGTCGGTCTGTCGGGCGATGCGAAATTTCGGCCTTGAAGAATTGCGCCTGGTCAATCCCCAGGCCGATCACCTGATCCACGAAGCGCGGCAGATGGCGGTCAAGGCGACCGATACCCTGGAAGCCGCCAAAAGCTATCCGACCCTCGCCGAAGCCCTGGCTGATTGTGCCGTCAGCTTTGGCACTACCCGCCGCTTCGGTCGTTATCGCGAAGGGATGCTGCACCCCGATGAGGCAGCTCAGCACCTGCTGCCGATCACTGAAACCGGCAAGGTCGCCCTGGTTTTTGGCCGCGAGGACAAGGGACTGCATACCGCGGAGCTGGATCTCTGCCAGCACTTTGTGACGATCCCCACCAGCGATCAGCTACCGTCGATGAACCTGGCCCAGGCCGTCGCGCTCTGTCTGTACGAAATCTACAAAGTCAAAGGCCTGCTGTCCGGCAACAGCCACGGGCGCAAGCAGCTGGCGACCAACGAAAACCTCGAGCAGATGTATCAGCACATGCAGGAGTCATTGACCCGGGTCGGCTTTCTGAACCCGCAGAACCCGGACCACATCATGCGCGCCTTTCGGCGGATCCTTGGCCGTTCCGGCCTGAACGAGCGTGAAGTGCGGATCATGCGCGGCTTGTTCAGCCAGATCGACCTGCTCGATGAGCAGATGCAGGAAATGAAGCAGGAGCTCAAGACCGATGGCTGAATTGCTGAAAACGGTTCCTCTGGACAATGGCTTGACCTTAGAGTTTTTGGATCGCTCCAATCGCTATTTTGGTGATTTTTATCGGGTCTGTATAACCGTCAGGGCAGAGCTTCCGCTCGCGAAACTCGATTTGACTGTTGCCCAGAAAAAAGCGCTGCAGGGCCGTGAGGATGGACTCTGCTATGCCAGGAGCCTCGAACGGATGGGGGTTGCAGGAGCCGACCTGGCACGGGTCAAGGATCAATTGATTAAAGATTTTCTTAACAGTTCGTTGCGCTATCTGGAGAAAGCCGACTTTCCCGAGCAACTGCTGCGCAAAAAGCTGGCGGAAAAACCACGCCCGTCCTTCCAGTTTCACCCATAGACCTCTAATTTTCCTCTTGCATTATTGTTTCGCTGGTGTTATTAAATACCGGATTTCTGCTTAACCTTTTGAAAGTGAGCCCTCGGCTCGCTTTTTTTATTGTCTGGCGAGGATGATGTGGCGCAGTTGACGGAGCAGGTTGAAGCCTTGGTGCAGCCGATTCTCGACGATCTCGGTTTCGAGCTGGTCGATCTGGAATATCAGCGGGAAAGCCACGGGTGGGTGCTGCGTTTCTATCTTGACAAAGAAGGCGGAATTACCCTTGACGAATGCGCTGTGGCCAGCCGTGAGATCAGCGCGATTCTCGATGTCGAAGATGTTGTTGAAACCGCTTACTCGCTTGAGGTCTCATCGCCCGGAATCGAACGACCGCTGAAGAAGCCGCAGGACTTCAATCGCTTTTCCGGCCAGTTGGCAAAGATCAAAACTCTGGATGCAATCGACCCGGACGGCCGCGGACTGAACCGTAAAACCTTTGTCGGGCAGTTGGCTGGCTTTGAAGGGCAGGATGTCCTCCTGACATTAAAGGATAAAAGCGCGGCACAGATTCGCATTCCGCTGGATCAGATCGATCGTGCCAACCTGGAATTTGAGTTTTGACCGGCGCCTGAGCGTCCGGTCGATGTCAGTATCACAGGACCGGATGCCGCTTCGCATTCGGCCGCTAAACACACTAAAAGGGGTATGAGATGGTGGGCAACCTCAATCACATCATCGATCAGGTGGTAAAGGACAAGGGGATCGACCGCGCTGTGCTGGTGGAAGCACTCGAGTCGGCTGTCCTTTCCGCAGCTAACAAAAAGTTCCGTAACACCCGTGACCTTGAAGCTCATTTCAACGAAGAGATCGGTGAAGTTGAGGTGTTTGAGTTCGTAACCGTCGTCGATGAGGTGGTCGACTCCTATAAGGAGATTGACATCGAAGAAGCGAAAGAGGTCGACCCTGATGTTGAGGTAGGCGACTCGCTCGGGATGATGCTCGAAGCAGGCAGCTTCAGCCGAATCGCCGCCCAGACCGCCAAGCAGGTTATTATTCAGAAGGTCCGGGAAGCAGAGCGGGAAGGGATTTTCAATGAGTTCAAGGATCGTGTCGGGGAAGTCGTCAACGGTATCGTCCGCCGCTACGAGCGTGGCGACCTGATCGTCGATCTCGGTCGCGCCGAGGCGCTGCTGCCGAACCGTGAGCAGGTGCCGCGGGAAAATTACCGCCAGTCGGACCGCGTCAGAGCCTATATCTCCGAAGTGAAAATGTCGGCCAAGGGCCCGCAGATCATTCTTTCACGCACCCATCCGGGGCTGCTGATCTCCCTATTTAAATCGGAAGTCCCGGAAATCGCCGAAGGGATTGTCGAGATCAAGAATGCAGTGCGGGAACCGGGCAGTCGGGCAAAGATTGCCGTCGAATCGCACGACATCGATGTCGACCCGGTCGGCGCCTGCGTCGGCATGCGCGGTTCGCGGGTGCAGAACGTGGTGACGGAACTGCGCGGCGAGCGGATCGACATCATTCCCTGGACTCCAGATCCGGCCCGGTTCGCTTGCGCGGCCCTGGCTCCGGCCGAAGTTTCGCGGGTTTATATCGATGAAGATGCCGAAGCGATGGAGGTCATCGTGCCGGACGATCAACTTTCACTGGCGATCGGCAAAAAGGGGCAGAACGTCCGCCTGGCTGCCAAGCTGATCGGCTGGAAGGTCGATATCAAGAGCGAGAGCCGGGCTCAGGAAGAGGAACAGGAACAGGAAGAGACCGCCAGCGATGTGACGGAAACCGCTGCTGAGGAGGTCGTTGAGGAATCAGTGGTCAAGGAAGAGACTCCGGCTGAAAATCCGGTCGCGATTGACGAAAAGGACGTTCAGGAGTAAACCTTGATCACAGCAGGCAACAAGCCACAGAGGACCTGTATCGCCTGTCGGGAAACCAGCCGGCAGACCGAGCTGGTGCGCTATGTGGTGGCACCGGATGGTACGCTGCTGGTTGACTACCGGCACCGGCTGCCTGGGCGCGGGGCCTACACCTGTATCGACATTCAGTGCCTGCAGGATGCGGTGAAGCGGAAGCAGTTTCAACGCAGTTTCCGCGGGCAGTGTCAAGACGTTTCGCTTGAAGACTTACGGCAGGGGCTCAATGCCGCGCTGCTGCAGCGGGTTGCCAACCTGGTCGGGATGGCACGCAAGTCTGGCCAGCTGGTCTCCGGCAGTAACGCGGTGCTTCTTGGCCTGCGGAAGCAAGCTGGATTCGCGCTGGTGCTGCTTGCCGAAGATATTTCTGCAGGAATTGCGGAAAAAGTATTGGAATCAGCTGAACGGCATCAGGTTCCCTGCCGGCAGATGTTCAGCAAGGGGATGCTCGGGCAGGTTCTTGGTAAAGGGGAGCGTAGTGTCGTCGCCGTTCAGGCGGGGGACTTGGCAGACACGCTACTGATTGAACTGCAAAGATATGCGCAGATGGTAAGGGAGAATTGATGGGCAAGTTAAGAGTATACGAACTGGCAAAGCAGATGGAGCTCGAGAATAAAGAGCTGCTCTCCAAACTTGCTGAGGCTGGAATTGATGTGGGCTCGCACTCAAGCACCCTGAGTGAAGAGGACCTGCAGAAATTTAATGCGTTCAATACCCCCTCGGAGGAAAAGATCGAAGAGTCCCGGATCAAGCCCGGCATAATTCGTCGCCGCCGGACCGTCGTGCAGAAGCCCGCCGAGGAGACAGTCCCGGCCGTCGAGGCCGAAAGCGAGGAAGAGCCGGTTTCTGAAGAGGCTGCGGAAATTGCCGAGCCGACTGTCGAGACCGAAGCTGTCGAAGAACCGGTCGCGGAAGAGGCTGGGGATGCTCCCGAGACGGTTGTCGAAGCCGAAGCTGCCGAAGCGCCGGCCGCGGAAGAAGCTGTCGCAGCTGCCGAGCCGGATGTGGCAACTGATGAGCAACCAGTCGCTGCGGCAACACAGCCAAAAAAACAACCTGCGCCAACCAAAGCCACGGCAAATCAGGCGAAAATCCTTGGCCGGGTCGAACTGCCCCAGGCACGCCCGGCGGCTCAAAGACAGGAGCGTCCACGCGGTCGCAATGGCGAACGCCCGGCTCAGCCCGCCGCTCCGAGTCGCGCGCGCAAGCGTGTCGACGTCACTCCTGTCGCCCCGGTCGTACAGCCGCTGCCGGAAAAGGAAGGGCGGAACAAAAAGCGTAAAAAAGGCCGTCGTAACGATGTCGAAGAGCAGGACGGGCGTGTTTCACGTCGCGGCCGCCGGGTCGAGGTGTTTGAGCCGAACCGCATGGGCGGCAAGAAAAAGCGTGGCGGCAAACAGTCCAAACAGACCAAGCAGACTGAAATCACGGTCAGCAAGGCAATCAAGCGTATTATCCGGATCAGCGATTCGATAACGGTTGGCGAACTCGCAAAGCGAATGGGGGTCAAGGCCAACGAGCTGATCGCCGAGCTGATGCGTCAGGGGACGATGGTCACCATCAACCATCCGCTCGATTTTGATTCTGCGGCAATCCTGGCTTCGGAGTTCAACTACGAAGTTGAAAACGTCGCCTTCGATGAGGAATCGATCCTCGAGATCAGTGAAAAGGCAGAGGCAGAGGATGCGCCGGAAGATCTGCAGACTCGGCCGCCGGTCGTCACCATCATGGGACACGTCGATCATGGTAAGACCAGCCTGCTCGATGCCATCCGCGAAGCGAACGTTACCGAAGGCGAAGCCGGCGGCATTACCCAGCATATCGGCGCCTACGATGTCGAGCTGGATGGGCGGAAGATCACGTTCCTCGACACCCCGGGTCACGAAGCCTTTACCGCGATGCGAGCCCGTGGTGCCGGTGTGACCGACATCGTTATCCTGGTGGTGGCCGCCGACGATGGCGTTATGCCGCAGACCAAGGAGGCGATCAATCACTCCAAGGCGGCCGGCGTACCGATCGTGATTGCCGTCAACAAGATCGACAAGCCGGATGCCAACCCGGAACGGGTCAAGCAGGAGCTGACCGAGTTCGAGCTGGTGCCGGAAGAGTGGGGTGGTGATACCATCTTCGTTGAAGTCTCTGCGAAGCAACAGACCAACCTCGACACGCTATTGGAAATGGTCCTGTTGCAGGCAGAAGTTCTGGAGTTGAAAGCGAATCCGGAGAAGCGCGCCAAGGGCTCTATCGTAGAGGCTCGTCTGGACAAGGGACGCGGTCCGGTCGCGACGGTTCTGGTGCAGGACGGCACACTGAAAATCGGCGACTCGATCGTTGCCGGGCTGCATTTCGGTCGGGTTCGCTCCATGACCAGCGCCAACGGCTTGCAGGTCAAAGAGGCGGGTCCCTCCTTCCCGGTCGAGGTGACCGGTCTTGGCGGGGTGCCGGACGCCGGTGAGACGTTCCACGCCGTCGAAAATGAGAAGGCGGCCAAGGATGTCTCGCTGCACCGGCAACAGAAACAGCGCGAACTTGACCTGGCCAAGAGCAGCAAGGTTTCTCTCGATCAGCTGTTTGCCAAGATGCAGGAAGGCGTGGTCGAAGAGCTTGCGGTTATCATCAAGGCCGACGTTCAGGGCTCAGTCGAAGCGGTTCGCGATGCCCTGGAAAAACTATCGACCGACAGTTGCCGCCTGAACGTCATCCACACAGGCGTCGGCGGGATTTCCGAGAGCGACGTGACGCTGGCGACTGCCTCGAATGCCATCGTACTCGGCTTCAATGTCCGCCCGGAGACCAAGGCCAAGACCCTCGCTGACACCGAGAAGGTCGATATCCGCCTTTACAGTGTCATCTACGACGCGGTAAATGACATCCGCGACGCCATGGAGGGCCTGCTGGCCCCGACGCTGAAAGAAAAGGATCTTGGTCGGGTCGAGGTTCGTGAAACCTTCCATGTTTCGCGAGTCGGGACTATCGCCGGTTGCTATGTTCTCGATGGCAAGATTCTCCGCAACGCCCAGACCCGCCTGGTGCGCGACAACGTGGTTATCTGGGAAGGCAAGCTCAGCTCGCTCAAGCGCTTCAAGGACGACGTCAAAGAGGTTGCCAGCGGCTACGAGTGCGGTATCGGTCTGGAAAACTACAACGACATCAAGATCGGCGATATAATCGAAGTCTTCGAGATGGAGGAGATCAAGACGACCCTGGCCTAATCAGGGAGGAGATGGAAGATGGTCGTTGGCGTGCTGCGCCTTGACCTGCGTCTGCACCAGGTCAACAGTTTGAAGGAGAAGCGTTCCCTGGTCGCGCGGATTCTCAATCGCCTGCGCAGCCGCTACCCGGTTTCGATTGCAGAAGTCGGCTGGCAGAACAAGCTGCAACGCAGCCTGGTCGGCCTCAGTATGACGGCGGGCAGTGAAGCCCAGCTGCAGTCGGTTTTCAATAAGCTGGAAGAGGACCTCTATCGCTCCGGATTGGCCGAATTGATCGAGAGCGATGTCGAGTTTTTACATTACGGAGCAGAGGATTAGTTGAGCAGTTATCGCCCCGAGCGGGTTGCCGAGCAGATTCATAAAGAGATCTCGCACCTGCTGATGCATGGAATCAAAGACCCTCGGGTTGCGCCGGTGACAATTACCGGAGTGAAGATCACCCGCGACCTGGGGCTGGCGCGTGTTTATTTTACCGTCAGCGGTGAAGTCGCTGAGCGTAAAGATGCCGAACGCGGCCTGAAAAGCGCCGCCCCGTTCATTCGCCGCCAGTTGGGACAGATCATCCGCATGCGGCACATCCCTGATTTACGTTTCGAATATGACGGCTCCATCGCTTACGGCCAGAAGATAGACACCCTGCTGCGCCAAGTCCAGAACGATCTGACCGATGATTCAGCAGATAGTTGACCTGATACGGAAAAACCGGAGATTCCTGGTCGTCGCCCACGAAAATCCGGATGGCGACGCGATCGGATCAACGCTGGGTCTGGCCAACGCGCTGCGCGAAATGGGCAAAGAGGTTGTCGCCTTTAACGCCGATCCGGTTCCCGAGTTGTTGCGTTTTCTCTCCGGCTGGAACCTGCTGACACAAACCCTGCCGGAGAATCCCAGCTTTGACGTCGCCTTCGTGCTCGACGCCGGAGACTTGGAACGGACCACTCTGCCGGTTGAGGATCTCTGCAAAACCCTGATTAATATTGATCATCATCCGCATTCCGATTTTGGCGACATCTGCTATCTCGACACCTCTGCCAGCGCCACGGCCGTCATGATCTGCCGAATTCTCGATGCCTGCAACTATCAGATGAGCCTGGATGTCGCCCAGCCGCTCTACACCGGAATCCTCTCCGATACCGGTTCTTTCCGCTATTCGAGTTCCAACCAGGAAGCATTTGTCGTTGCCGGCAAGCTGGTCGGCCTGGGGGTCGATACCTGGGAAGTGGCCAGCAACCTTTACGAAAGCCTCGCCCCTGAGCGCATGCGTCTGCTGGGGCTGGTGCTGCCGACATTGGAAATATCACCTTGCGGCCGTTTCGCCTCGGTCGCGATGACGGAAGAAATGCTCACAAAGTCCGGCGCTGCCGAAGAACACACCGACGGCTTCGTTAACTATCCGCGTGCCGTACGGGGAGTCGAAGTGGCGATTTTTTTCCGCCAGGTCGGCGAGAAATCCTACAAACTCAGTATTCGTTCCCGCGGCACCGTCGATGTCGGTCAGATGGCGCGCCAGCTCGGGGGCGGCGGGCACCATAACGCGGCCGGCGCCAGAATCGACGCCAGCCTTGCTGAGGCTCGCATCATCGTTGCCGAGCAGCTCGATCAATTTCTGAACTGAACTCCATGCACGGACTGCTGCTAGTCGACAAACCGGCGGGGATGACCTCGCACGACGTGGTGCGTCAGGTGCGGAGGATCTGCCGCACCCGCAAGGTCGGGCATGCCGGGACCCTCGACCCTTTGGCGACGGGGGTACTGCCGGTCGCGGTCGGAGATGGAACAAAGATCCTGCAATTTCTGCTGGCGGAAGATAAAAGCTATCGCGCGACCTTCAGGCTCGGTACGACGACCGATACGCTCGACTCTGAGGGCGAGACCCTCCTGCAGCGCCCGATTTCAGAGGACGCCGAAGAACAGCTCCCCTCAGTCTGTGCGCAGTTTCGCGGCACTATCATGCAGGTGCCGCCGATGTATTCGGCGTTGAAAAAGAATGGGGTGCCGCTCTATAAACTGGCCCGCAAGGGGGAAACTGTGGAGCGAGAAGCGCGCCAGGTCTGCATCAAGCGGCTAGACCTGCTGTCAGTCGAGTTGCCGGCGGTCACCATAGAGGTTGATTGCTCAAAAGGAACCTATATCCGCACGCTGGTCGCGGATATTGGCGAAGCCCTCGGCTGTGGTGCTCACTTGACCGCATTGCGCCGCCTGCGGAGCGGACAGTTCGATATCGCCCGCTGCATCTCCTTGGATGATCTGGCGACAGCTGTTTCCGGCGCGGGTTGCTCTGCGCTGCTGAGCCTGGATGAAGCGTTGGCGAATTTACCGGCCGTGGCCGTCTTGCCGGCAGCGGCGGAAAAATTAACCAACGGCGTGCCACCCGGACTCGAGAGTATTGCTGCTGACAGCGAGTTATCGGCCGGTGAACTGGTCCGCTTGCAGATCGATCGGCGACTCGCCGCTGTCGCCCGATTTGCGCCCGATCGGCAGATAGAAAAACGTGGAGATTTTGAATTGGTTCGGGTCTTCCTCGGACAATGAGACAAGGCTGATTAGCCCTTTACAGGGCGAGTTAACTGTGGTAGATAGCGTAGGTTCGTAGTCATAACAGCCACGCCACTGGCTTTATTGAATCGCAAAAGGAGATAACAGGTGCTCGGCACGGAACGTAAACAGGAAATTATCGAAAAATTCAAGCGTCACGAAGGCGATACCGGCTCACCTGAGGTGCAGATTGCGCTTCTGAGCGAACGGATTACTTATCTGACGGAACACTTCAAGACTCACAAGAAGGATCACCACTCCCGTCGTGGTCTGCTGAAGATGGTCGGTCAACGCCGCCGTCTGCTTGACTACCTGATCAAACAGGACATCGAGCGTTACCGCACGGTCATCAAGGAACTCGGGATTCGTCGTTAGACAAAGGCAGCATGTCCCACCAGTGGGGCATGCTGCTTTTTGTCACCCATGCTGATAGCTCTGGAGGCTGTCCGGAGAGAACTTCTGCTCGATAAGCAGAAATTGTCTCAGGCCAACCTCCAAAAGCTATTTTTTTTTATCAGGCTTAGACGTTTTCAGATGGCTGAAAACGGAACAAAAGGAGAACACCATGGCCTATCAAAAAGTTGAAGTCGAATTCAACGGTAAACCTTTAATTATCGAAACCGGTAAAGTCGCCCGTCAGGCCGACGGCGCCGTCGTCGTCAGCTACGGCGACACCAAGGTCCTCTGTACGGTCGTTTCCGCCAGGAAAATGCGCGAAGGTCAGGACTTCTTCCCGCTGACCGTGAACTACTCGGAAAAATTCTATTCCAGCGGCAAGATCCCGGGCTCTTTCTTCCGTCGCGAGCGCGGCTCGACCGAGCGTGAGACGCTGATCTGCCGTCTCATCGACCGGCCGATGCGCCCCTTGTTCCCCAAGGGCTACATGTTCGAAACCCAGATCATGCCGACCGTCATTTCGGCCGACCTGGTCAACGACCCGGACACCCTGGCCATGGTCGCCGCTTCGGCGTCGGTCGCGGTTTCCGATATCCCTTTTGAAGGCCCGATCGCCGCAGTTCGCGTCGGCCGGATCGATGGTCAGTTCGTGGCCAACCCGACCAACGAGCAAAAGGAGCTGAGCGATATCGAGATTGTCATCTCCGGTTCCCGCGACGCGGTGATGATGGTCGAGGGTGAGTCGAATTTCCTCAGCGAAGCGGAAATACTCGACGCGATCTTCTTCGGCCACGAAGCTCTGCAGCCGCTGATCACCCTGCAGGAAGAACTGGCCAAACTGGTCGGCAAAGAAAAACGCGTCTTCGAACTGCCGCAGGCCGATGAAGCGCTGGTTGCCAAAGTGACCGAGCTGGCCGAGCCGAAAGTTATCGAAGCGGTCAAGATCCAGAGCAAGCAGGAGCGCTACGCGGCGTTGGCCGATATCCGGTCAGAGGTTAAGGAACAACTGGCCGAAACCTTCGAAGGGCGTCAGGAAGAAATCGCTTCCGCCCTGGGTTCGGTCGAGAAGAAGGTGGTCCGACGCATGGTGGCCAAAGACCGCATCCGGATCGACGGCCGCGATATGAACACCATCCGCCCGATCAGCTGCGAAGTCGGCGTGCTTCCGCGCGCTCATGGCAGCGCCCTGTTCACCCGCGGTGAAACCCAGGCGCTGGTCGCCTCGACCCTCGGCACCGGCGTCGACGAGCAGCGCATGGACAACGTTCAGGGGATGGAATTCAAGAAATTCATGCTGCACTACAACTTCCCGCCATTCTGCGTCGGCGAGACCAGCATGCGCCTGTTCCCCGGCCGTCGCGAAATCGGTCATGGCTTTTTGGCTGAGCGCAGCGCCGCCCAGATTCTGCCGAAGCATGAAGATTTCCCCTACACCATTCGCATCGTCTCCGACGTTCTCGAATCGAACGGCTCCTCCTCAATGGCTTCGGTCTGCGGCGCATCCCTGTCGCTGATGGACGCCGGCGTGCCGGTCAAAGAAGCGATCGCCGGAATCGCCATGGGCCTGATCAAAGAAGGTGACGATATCGCTGTTTTGTCCGATATCCTCGGCGACGAAGATCATCTTGGCGATATGGACTTCAAAGTAACGGGTTCCGCTGAAGGGATCACCGCTCTGCAGATGGATATCAAGATCACCGGCGTCACCAAGGAGATCATGCAGCAGGCCCTCGAGCAGGCTCGTGAAGGGCGGATTCATATCCTCGGCGAGATGGCCAAGGCGCTCGCCGCTCCGCGTGCGGAGCTCTCCGAACACGCTCCGCAGATCACCAGCATCAAGGTGAAGCCGGACCAGGTACGGACCGTCATCGGTTCGGGCGGCAAAAATGTCCGCGGGATTATCGACGCAACCGGTTGCGCCATCGACATTGAAGACGACGGCACCATCAAGATCGCCTCTTCCGACGGCGCTGCCGCCAAGCAGGCAATCAAGATGATCCGCGACCTGACCCAGGAAGCCGAAGTTGACAAGCTTTACATGGGCACCGTCAAGAAGATCATGGAGTTCGGCGCTTTTGTCGAGATTTTCCCGGGTACCGATGGCCTGGTTCACGTTTCCGAACTGGCCAACGAACGGGTCCGTAACGTGACCGACGTCCTCAGTGAAGGGGATCAGGTGCTGGTCAAGTGTATCGGCGTCGACCGCCAGGGCAAGATCAAGCTGTCCCGTAAGGCGGCCCTCGGTCAGGAACTGCCCGAAGAGAATTAATTCGGAACGGTTCCATGCTGCAGAAGTCAACACTGGATAACGGCATCCGTGTCGTCACTGAGCGGATGCCGGGACTTCATTCTGTCACCGTTGGCTTCTGGGTTCAGAATGGCTCCCGCCATGAAGAGGTCTCTTTAAACGGTATTTCTCATTTTATTGAGCATATGCTGTTCAAGGGGACAACCACCCGCTCATCCCTTCAGATCGCCAAGGAAATCGATTCGGTCGGTGGAGTGCTGAATGCCTTCACCGGCCGAGAGTTCAGCTGCTATTTCGCCAAGGTTCTTGGCGACAAGCTACCCCACGCCATCTCCCTGCTTTCCGACCTGGTGCTTAATTCGGTCTTTGAAGAAAAAGAGATCGAAAAAGAGCGTAAAGTTATTCTGCAGGAAATTTCAATGGTCGAAGACTCACCGGACGAGCAGGTTCACGATCTGTTCAGCGAGTCGATCTGGCACAGCCATCCCCTGGGGCAGCCGGTGCTCGGCAAGGTTGATACGGTCAGTCGGATCAGCCGTGATATGCTGTTGCAGGTTATGCAGCAGCGCTACCATGGCCAGAACATTCTGATTGTTGCCGCCGGAGATCTGCTGCATCAGGAGATCATCGACCAGATTGAACAGGTTTTTTCCGTCGTGCCTGCCGGTGCTCCGGACAATCTCTGCACTTTGCCCGATTATCGACCCGGTGTCCGGGTCACGGCGAAGGAACTCGAACAGGTACATTTCTGCCTGGGCTGCAAGGCGTTGCCGCAGAATCATGATGATCGTTTTGTCCTGCATCTGCTCAACAGTATTCTTGGCGGCAGCATGAGCTCGCGATTGTTTCAGGAGGTTCGCGAGCAGCGCGGGCTGGCCTATTCGATCTACAGTTATCTGAATACCCACTCTGACGCCGGCGCGTTGATCGTTTATGGCGGCACCCGCCCGGATAAATTGTCGGAGACGATAAAGCTGGTTCTTGATCAGTTTGCCGGGTTGAAGCAGGGGTATATCGGCAGCGAGGAGCTGCATATGGCGCGCGAACAGATGAAGGGCACTCTGCTGTTGTCGCTGGAGAGCACTGATAACCGCATGACCCGTCTGGCAAAAAATGAAATTTTTCTCGGTCGCCAGCCGGTGATCGAAGAGATTATTTCTGAAATTGACGCGGTCACTGTCGATGCTCTGACCCGGGTTGCCAACCAGTTACTGACCGATGATTCATTGAACCTGCAGGTTGTCGGGCCGACCAACCGATCCCAGGTGCCGATCAGCCTGCTGTCCATTCCGGTTTGATAATGAAACCAATTGTTCAGATTAAAAAGCTGCATCCCGCAGCACAGGTTCCCCGCTACATGACCGATTTGGCCGCCGGAATGGATATTCAGGCGTTGCCCGAAGAAGATATTCTTTTGCCGCCGGGCGGGCGCTGCCTGGTCCCGACCGGCCTGGCGGTCGCAATCCCGCCGGATTATGAAATTCAGGTTCGGCCAAGATCCGGATTGGCCCTCAAGCATGGCGTGACCCTGGTGAACACGCCCGGGACGATCGATGCCGATTACCGCGGAGAAATCGGCATTATCGTGATCAATCACGGGCAGGAGGAGTTTCACATTTCTGCCGGTGACCGCATCGCTCAGCTTGTCGTCGCGCCGGTTTGCCAAGCCGAGTTTCAGGTTGTCGAAGAACTTCCCGAGACGCAGCGGGGGCAGGGCGGTTTTGGTCATACCGGACACAAAGGTGGCACTTGATGAGTGATAAAAAGAGCCCTGAAGATCTGCTTGAATTCCCTTGTCATTATCAGTTCAAGGCCGTTGGCTCTGCAGGCGATGAATTTCGCGCGGCAGCGATCGCTGCCGTACGGCAGCATGCCAGGGTCGCTGCCGATGCGGTGAAAATCCGGCCCAGCGGCAAGGGGACTTATCAGTCGGTTTCGGTGCTGGTGACCTTGCACAGCTACCAGCAGCTGACCAGCATTTATGCTGAGTTGCGTCAGGTGTCCGGGCTGAAAATGTTGCTTTAACGCGGATAAACTCGTAGAATTACCAGATATTTGCCTGGAGGAGAGCCCGATGCTGCTGACAATCAACCCGGAAAACCCACAACCACGACATATCACCCGCGTGGCAGAGTGCCTCCGGCAGGGGGGCGTCATCATTTATCCCACTGACACGATCTATGGTATCGGCTGCGATATCTTTAATCGCAAAGGGGTCAAGAAGATCTTCCAGATCAAACAACGCGACAGCCGTAAACCTTTCTCCTTTATCTGCAGTGACCTTGCCGAAATCTCCAATTATGCCCAGGTCAGTAATTTTGCCTTCAAGATCATGAAACGTCATCTGCCGGGACCTTACACTTTCGTCCTTGAGGCCACTAAAATCGTTCCCGATTCACTCAGCACGAAACAGAAGACAGTCGGCGTGCGCATTCCTGACAACGCCATCTGCCAGGCGATCGTTAAAGAGCTGGGACACCCCCTGGTCACCACCAGTGCCAACATTTCCGGCGAAGAGACTCCGCAGGAGCCAGAATTGATTCACGAGCGGATGGGGCGGATGGTTGACATGGTGCTGGATGGCGGCATCTCCCTGGAAGAGTCTTCGACGGTGATCAGCCTGTTGAACGATCAGATAGAGGTTCTGCGGGAAGGCAGCGGCGACATTTCCTGGATTGAACAGGCGTGATGATGGCAGAGAAAGCTCTCGATGTGGTTTTTTACCAACAGGACTGGGTGCGCAACGACTGGTCTTATGAGCTGAAGGAAGAGCAGCTCCAGACCTTTTTGCTGCAGATGCGCGAAGAGCTGGCTCAATTCGGAGTGAGTCTGCGCAGCTCGAAAGAGGATTTTACCATCCAGATCAAGGGCTATGGCGACTTGCTTAACAGTATTCATTTACGTTTTCCGAGTGCCGGGTTGGGAAATCTTTGCCTCGGCCATATCATTGGTGCCAGCCCGAACCGGAACTTGTTGGAGGATCTGCGGCGGGGAATCAACCGGGTGGTCTTCGCCCCGGAAACCGTGGAACCGGACGGCAGTGATAAAATTGTCTGCCACAATTGCGGCTGCGGCTGCTGAAGACTGGCGAAAACAAACAAAAAAAGCCTGGCTCGAAAATCGAGCCAGGCTTTTTTTGTGGCTGATAAGTTCCGGTCAGGTAAAGGTCAGTTTCCGTTCCAGGTCGGATGAACCGGAGATCCGGACCGCCTCTTTGACGGTAATGATATTCTTTTTGCAAAGTTGAATCAGGTGCTGATCCATCGATTGCATCTGATATTGGGCGCTGCCTTTTTCAATATGCCCTTTGATATCATCGAGATTGCCTTCGCGGATACAGGCCTGGATCGTGGTCGTTGAGCGCATCACTTCAACCACCGGGATAATGTTTTCGCCATTTTTATCCTCGATCAGTCGCAGCGATACGGTCGCGACCAAAATGTCAGCCAGACGCTGGCGGATAATTTCTTGCGCGTCCGGAGGGAAATGACCAAGCAGGCGGTTGATGGTCGATGCAGCATTCTGGGTGTGGAGGGTGGAAAAGACCAGGTGTCCGGTCTCCGATGCTTTGATGCAGGCATCAATGGTTTCAAGGTCGCGCATTTCGCCGACCATGATGACATCCGGATCCATCCGCAGCGATGCTTTCAGCGCCGAGCTGAAGTCGTCGGTGTCGATGCCGACCTCCCGTTGGACGATACAGCTTTTTTTCGAGCTGAATAGGAATTCGATCGGATCCTCTATCGTAATGATATTGTAAGCAAATTTTTCATTGATATGGTTGATCATCGATGCCAGGGTCGTCGATTTTCCGTTCCCCGTCGGGCCGGTCACCAGGATCAAGCCATTGGGCGCTTTGACAATCTCCGACAGAACTGCTGGCAGCTTAAGGTCCTGAAAGTTGCCGATCTCCGGCGGGATCACCCGCATCACGATGCCGATATATCCGCGCTGCTTGAAAATGCTGACGCGGAAACGCCCCGAGTTGTTCGCCAGGGAATAGGCCGCGTCAAACTCTTTAAAATCCTCCGGAAGCTCGCGACTGTTGT
The DNA here is from genome assembly GCA_945787295.1 of uncultured Desulfuromonadales bacterium. Next base: position 98,290 of record CALZHQ010000001.1, on the reverse strand, counting down.
GTTCCATGATCGTCGCGGCGATAAATTCGGTGTCCTGCGGCTTCAAGTTGGGCAGTTTCGAGCGCAGCAGCTGACCATGGGCACGAAAAAAGGGGGGATTGTCCACTTCGAAGTGCACATCGGAAACACGCTTGGCAAAGGCAATTTCAAGAATCTGATTCAGGGTTTTATTGTCCATGCTGACACCTTATGGTTGTTTGTACGACTAGTTTTTGTCCATTTTTTTACGGAAGAGAGCATTCTCCATGGTCAACCCGGCCTGGCCGGAGAAAAAATCGATATAGTCGATAGGTACCTGGCATGCTTGCCGATCACCAAAATCCGCGTAAGTCAGGGTGATGACCCGGCCGTTACATACCATCGGCAGCAGCAGAATTTTGGAATCGACCGGCGCGCCGATTTCCGGAAACAGTGCCTCTTTGATCTGGCTGTCAGAAGCTGCTCCGAAATAAGCCTCCCCCTGGCAGATTACGCTGCTTAAGACGGAATCCTCCCGAACCGGAACGCGGAACTTCAGTGGAGCGGACGGGCCATCCAGTTTGTTTCCTCGAATACCGATACTCCGTTCAGCTATCAAGGCGTTTTTGTCCACAATGAAGGTCAGAGAGCGATCAAAAATCTCCCCGACAAAATTTAACACGGCCAGAGATATATCGGGAGCTTTGTGCAGGCTCTTTAGTTTCGACAGGCTGTTTCTCAGCTTCGCAAACTGTTGGCGGCGCTCATCATTGAAACAGCCCTGAATATAGGCCTGGAACGATTTCAGAAAATCGATCATGTCGCTGGTAAATTTGTCATGCCGTTCGCTGTGCAGCGGTTTCGGAAAGACTGTGCGGATGCCGTCACGGAGTGAATGCAGTGAAAAGTCGTAATCAGCCGAGGAGCAAAGCTGGATGATCGCAGAGCGTGGGTTTTTTTCTTTTATGTGGCGACGGGTCGCGATCAGCGTCTCTTTATCGAAGGCGTTTTCTGCTGCTGTCGGATAATCGAACACCAGGATCGGATCGAGCTGTTTCTCCAGGGCCCGGCTGATCAATACCTCCAGATCCTGCTCATCAGAGGTGGTGAAGACCATGATGCCTTCCCGTTTGCAGACGGTCATCACCGCATGCTGCAGGAGTTCGTCTTTGGCATACATGACAATTGCTTGCGACTGAGATGCCGTCTTCAGCGTGACTTCGTCGGCCAGGCTGGGGGATGACAACTCGGAGAGGAAGTCGGCTATTTCGGTGTGGCTTTCCGCGGGCAGGCCGGGCAACGCCTTCTTGATGATCTGACGATGAATTTCTGAAGGATCGAATGCTTCGAGGCTTCTAAAGGCGCGGGGTTTTTTTCGCTCAATCTTGTCAAGATCGGCCAAGCCAAGAATTTCATCCGAAAGGATCAGCTCTTCCGGCTCTTCCTCTTCTTCAGGATGCTGGTCTAAATGCTCAGGTATCTGATCAAGCGGCTCGTCGACGACCTCAATTTCGCCGGCATAGACCTTTTCATCATAGATCCGCAAAGCGTCCATCAGCACCATCTGCGAATCGAATGTCGCCTGTTTCTGGATCTGCTCCGGCAGGTAGCGATAATCATCCGTGACACTGATGTTGTCGACATCAAAGGAGAAGATGCCGCGGGTCCAGCTGATCATCTCAACCACGGTCATCTCGATCAACGTTTCAAGCGACTTGAAAGCGGCTTCTTTCGACATGCCGCAATCTTCAAGCAGGGTGCTGATCAAGGGTTTACGGTTTTCTCCGGCCGCTTTCTGGGCCGCCAGCGCCTTATCGAGATCCTCCTTCGAAATGATGCCGGCTTCCAGCAGAATCTGCCCGATCCGCAGTTTTTCATTGGAATGACTGGCGCCGACGATATACCCGTTGTCGAAGACCAGCTGACCTTCGCCTTTACGGCTGTAGACAAACAGGGTGCCGGATTTGCGGGTCGAGTTGATCAGTTGAATAACATCAACGATCGGTAAGTGTTCGAGCTCACCGGTCAAAGGCATCGACAAGTGTCCTTTCTATCTGCAGCAGCTCTGTCCTGGAGATGAAGTACGCAGAGGAGCGGGTGCCTTCCCGCAATGACAGTTTAATTGTTAGCCGCTATTAAAACTTAAACAGGGTGGTAAGTTCAAGATATTTTAACGAATTTGCAGAATTTTCATTGCGTGCAGGCCGCGATGGCGGGAATTTCAATATCAGGCAAAGGCAGGGGGCGAACAGAAAAGACCCAGCCGATTGGCTGGGCCCTAAGGTAAAGCCTGTCGTTCAGGACTTTTAACTGGTGCCGAAGGCGAGACTCGCCCACTTCGTCACCGCCTTCCGGGCGGTTCCTGCGTTGGCTCCCCTCCGTTCGCTGGCGCAGCCATCCCTGGCTGCTTTTCTGACATTCAGTCAGCGCTCACTTCGCTTCGAGTCTCGCAACCATAAGCCAACAAAAAACCCGATTACTCTCGTAACCGGGTATTTCATTAACTGGTGCCGAAGGCGAGACTCGAACTCGCACGGGAATACTCCCACCACCCCCTCAAGATGGCGTGTCTACCAGTTCCACCACTTCGGCGAACGGCTTGTATATATACTGAATGGCTGGAATAACTGTCAATATATAATTGGCAGCCAGGCTACTTTTTTTCCTCTGCCGGCGCCGGTACAGTCGGGGCTGCCGGGGCCTGGGAACTCGGAGCGGGGGCCGTGACACTGCTCGGCATGATGGTCTGCGAGGCGGGGGAGCCGTAGAAATACGCCAGGGCGAGGCTGGTCAGCATAAAGATCGTAGCAGCACCGGCGGTGACTTTGCCCATGAAGCTGCCGCCGCCGCGGGCGCCGAAAATGGTCTGGCTGGAACCGGCGCCGAACGAGGCACCGACTTCGGCCCCTTTGCCCATTTGCAGTAAGACGATAACGATCAGGGCAATACAGACGACGACATGCAGAAAAATCAGAAATGCAGTCATGCGTGAAGGTCTCCTTTGTTGATTCGATTTCAGAACCGCAGAAAAATAGCACAGAACATTGAGAATGCAAAGATTTTTTCAAGCTAGCAGGCCGTCAGCCGCCGTCCGGACGGGCTTCTGGTGTCAGATGAGAGGCGAATTATCTGATATAGGCATCTGTCACGTAGCGCCGCATCATGACGTGGGTGTTGAAATAGTAGGCATTTTTTCCGATCGCGTTTTTCATCACTTCGATCCAGCCGTCTCGATCCTTATAGTAAAGCGGAATGATGACCTTCTCCAGCTTCTGGTACATGTCTTCCAGGTCTTCATTGGCGCGCCCGACCTCCTGGTCAACTTCCGCGGGAGGCGGGCCGATCGACCAGCCGGTCACTCCTTCGATGTGTCCTTCGATCCACCAGCCATCAAGAACACTGAAGTTCGGCACGCCATTCAGGGCGGCTTTCATACCGCTGGTCCCGGAGGCCTCCAGGGGGCGCATCGGGTTGTTCAGCCAGACATCGACCCCCGGAATGAAGCGAGAGGCGACATCCATATTGTAGTTTTCCAGATAAACCAGATCGATTTTCCCCCGCATCATTTCGACCTGCTGGATAATCCTCTGGATGACCTGCTTGCCGCCTTCATCCTTGGGGTGGGCCTTGCCGCCGAAGACGAATTGCAGCTTACCTTCGCCGATTTCCAGCAGCCGCTCCATATCGCTGAAAATCAGGTCACCGCGCTTGTAGGTGGCGGCCCGGCGGGCAAAGCCGATGGTCAGCAGGTCGGGATTCAGCTGTTTGCCGGTCTTTTCTTTGATGTACTGGAAAAACAGCGCTTTTGCCCCACTGTGGGTTTCCCAGAGCTCTTCATTGGGAATATTGTCGACCCGCACCAGCAGTTCGGGTTCATTGGCCCAGCCGGGCAGGTATTTGTCGAACAGGTTGACGAAGAACGGGGAACACCAGGTGAAGGGATGGATGCCGTTGGTGATCGCGTGAATTTTGAAGCCGGGAAACAGGTTCTGAGAGACTTCGCCATGCCGCTTGGCAACCCCGTTGATGAAGTTACTTAAATTCAGCGCCAGTAAAGTCATGTTCAGCTGCTCGCTGCCGCAGAGCTCTTTCAGCAGATCGATCGGCACCTCGGGCGGCATCAGTTTTTCGACCAGGTCATAGGGGAACCGGTCATGTCCGGCTTCGACCGGTGTGTGGGTGGTAAAGACGCACTGCTCCATAACCTTTTGGGTGTTCCACGAACTGCGTTCGTCCCAGGTTTCTTCGAGGGGCAGGCGGGCGCTGTTGAGCAGTTCGATCGTCAAGAGGCTGGCATGTCCTTCGTTCATGTGGTATTTGCGGATGGGAAAATTAAGAGTGCGCAGGATGCGGGCACCGCCAAGGCCAAGAACGATTTCCTGTTGCAGGCGCAGCTCCAGGCCACCGCCGTACAGGTGGTGGGTGATGGTGCGGTCCTCGTCATGATTGCCCGGGATGTCGGTGTCGAGAAAGAGGATCGGCACCTCGCCGCCGGTCGGACTCTTGACGCTGTAGAGCCAGGCCTGAACTTTGACGTCCCGCTCGCCGATGGTCACCAGAGTTTTGGTCGGCAACAGTTCCATATGTTTTTCCGGTTTCCACTCGGCATCACGTTCTAGTTGCCAGCCATCGGCCGAAAAGCGCTGTTCGAAATAGCCCTTTCGATGGAGGAGGGTGACGGCAACCATGGGGATTTTCAGGTCGGCGGCACTTTTGATGGTGTCACCGGCCAGAACGCCCAGGCCGCCGCTATAGGTCGGAATCTCCGCTTTCAGACCGATTTCCATGGAGAAATAGGCGATTCGCTGATCTTGAGTAAAACGCTTCCAGTTTTCCATCAACAGATCCTCCTGTCACAGGCTCTTAAAGTGATTTTAGTCTAACAGACCTCTTCAGATCTGCTAGCAGCTGGACTCTGTCAATTAATGCTTGTAAAAGAGCCTGCAGTGTGGAACCTTTTAACTGCAGATCGGAACTGTCTAATATTGGGGATTTTTCTATGTATCTAAAGATGTTCGGCTTCACTGAGAAACCATTTCACATTACGCCGAACCCAAAGTTCATTTTTCTGAGCAAGAATCATAAAGAGGCTTTTGCCCATCTCTTGTATGGAATTCAGCAGCGGGTCGGTTTTCTCTCTCTGACCGGTGAAGTCGGTACCGGGAAGACTACCGTGATGCGGACTTTGCTCGAACAATTGACCGAAGACAGCTATCGCGTTGCGCTGGTCTTCAACCCCTGTCTGAGCGCCCTGGAGCTGCTGCAGAACATTCATCGGGAATTCGGCATCGACTTCGATCGTCAGGAGTCTAATCTCGTCATCCTGCTCGAATCTCTGAACCAGTTTCTGTTACGACAGCGCGAAGAAGGCAAGACGGTCGTGCTGGTGATAGACGAAGCGCAGAATCTGGCTCCGGACGTTCTCGAGCAGCTGAGGCTGCTTTCAAACCTGGAGACCGAGACCGAGAAGCTGATTCAGATGGTTCTGGTTGGGCAGCCGGAACTGGATGAGGTCCTTGAACGGAATGATCTGCGTCAGCTGAAACAGCGGCTGGCGGTCCGCTATCGCCTGAAGCCGATGGATGAGACCGATACCCTGGACTATATTCAGCATCGGGCCAAGGTGGCGGGCTGGCAGGCCGGGGAACTGTTCACAAAAAAAGGGTTGCGCAAGGTTTACCACTACAGTTCCGGGGTGCCGAGACTGATCAACCTTCTCTGCGACCGCGCATTGCTGGTTGCCTACGGCCAGGATTCCCGCGTCGTGACCGACCGGGCCGTCTCGGCGGCGCAACGGGAATTAACCCAGGAGGCCCCTGCGCGGCAGTCAAGTCTGTTGCCTGTTGCGTTGCTGGTGGCTTGTTGCGTTGCCGTCGCTCTGGTCGTTTGGTTCGCGATACGCACAGAGCAATTCGAGCCAGCACATGCCAGACAGGAAAGTCAGGTTCCGGCAGCGCCGGAAACACCGGAAGCGCCAGTCGCAACGAAGCAGAAGCTTCCCCAAAGGCCCGACCGCGCAGCCGTGATTGCCCTGCAGCAAGCAGTTGCCGATCTGTCGACCGACCAGACCGCCCTTCGGGCGATCACGGCGACCGCCGAACTCTGGGAACGTCCGGTCGATTCTTCGGCCGCCAAGGTCCGTACCTCACGGGGGCTTCTTTCCGCGCTTCAGGCCAGCGGGCTCGCCGCGGCGGAGTTTCAGGGTGACGGCGCGGAGCTGTTGCGGATCGACGCGCCCGCCATCCTCGAATTGGTCCTGCCCAACGTCATGGGAAAGCGCTTTCTGGCGATTGTTGCTACAGAAGGGCAACGCGTTCGGCTTGAGCCGGCTCTCACCGCAGACGGCTGGGTCGGGCTTCCGGAGCTGGAGCAGATCTGGTTTGGCAAGGCTTTTCTGCCATACGTCAATCCGGCCGGTATTCGCTTGATTGACAAGCCCGGCCTGAAAAGTTCATCGGTGTCAGCCTTGCAAGAATTGCTCGGCCAGCTCGATGACAGCTTTTCCGGCAGGAGCGGGACCTACGATCTGGTGACTATCGAGGCAGTGACGCGCTTTCAGCGGCAGCAGAAGTTGGCGCCAGACGGGCGGGTTGGCGCGCAAACCCTTTTTTGGCTTTACCGTGAGGCAGGCCAGGCGGCACCTCGCCTGGCTCAAGGAGATCGCTGATGAGTTCCATCCTGAAGGCGTTACGCAAGCTGGAGTCTGATAAGTCGGCAATGGGGGAGGGGAGTGTTGATATCGGCCGTGACATCCTCAAGCGGTCTTACCAGGTTCCTGAGGAGCGCCCGCGCGGAGTGATCCTGATCGCTGTCGGTGTTATTACAGTCGTTGCCGGCCTTGGGGCCGTCTGGATCTTCGGACTGGACAGCCCGGTTGAAAATCGTCCGCAGGCTGTCCCTCAGGTTGTCGAATCTGTTCCGGTTGCCGCACCTGAATCAGTGGTGACCTTGGCGCTGCCGGCTACCGATATTCCGCTTCCGAGGTTGAAACAGCCCGCAAGAGTTTCGGGTGTGGGCAATAAGCAGTCGGTTGCCGGCGCCGAGAGTGCACCGTCGCCGCTCAAGTCAACGGCCAGCCAGCCTGGCGCGTTGCCTGCTGGGATGGTGATTCCTGAGCTGCTGGTTGAGGAGATCGTTTATCAGGCCGACCCCGGGGCGCGACTGGCCGTGGTCAATGACCTTCCGGTTATGGAAGGAACCATGATTGATAATGTTCAGGTGGTGGAAATCCTCCCCGACCGTGTGCGCTTCTCTGTGCAGGGAATCCTGTTTGAGAAAACGCGCTCCCAGACAACTGAAGCCCTCTAATTGTTGGCTTGCAATCATTAGATATTGCTTTATTTTTTGGTTGATAATGTCGCTTCCTGCCCTTATACTTTGCATTCGCCTGTCCATGAAGAGTCTGCAGCGATGTGAGATGTGGCATGAGGATCGATTACCGGTTAAAAGATGCACTGACCTGGCGTTTTGTCGTCGTTGCCTTTCTGCCGTTGCTCATAGTCGGTCTGCTGTTTTTCGATTATTTTTACCGTGACACCAAGGCCAGGCGCGATCGTGAAAACCGGTCCCTGGCCGAATCTTTTGCCAGCCAGATCTCCCTGCAACTGCGCGAGCCGAACGTTCTGCTGCGCGAATTCCCCCTCATCTACTCCCGCCTGTCTGAAAGCCCGGAACTGCTGACTCAGCTGCTGGATGACATCGTTGCTGAAGCGAACGGGCTCGATTCGCTTTTTCTGGTCAATCGCCAGGGAGAGGTTTGGGCCGCCGGTCTGCCCGACAATCTGCACCCCTATCGAGAGGCCTTTATCGAAGTGGCCTTGCCGATAAAGCCTCTGCTGAAGGCTGCTGAGCGGCTGTCCGGACTTGCCTGGTCAGAGTCATCGATCAACAGCCTGAACGGCGCGAAGTCCCTGGCGATCGCCTCCAAGGTCGACGACTCTTTCATCGTCGGGTATTTCAATGTCGAGCAGCTGCAGGCTCGATTTCTGGATAAGATCGACACAGAGACCTACCAGCTGTCGCTGCTCGATAACCAGGGACGGATCATCTTTCAGGTGCCGCCTGAGGCTAACGATAACTCAGCGAGCCTGGCTGCTCTTGAGCTGGTTGGGCAGGCCTTTAAAGGCGAGGTTGGCCGCGGCAGTTATATGAACGGTAAAACCAGCTTACTGGGGACAGCCGTTCGGGTTTCCTCCTTCAACGGGGTGGTGCTGCTCGGGCAGAAAGAGGAAGGTCTGATTGCGGCTCTGTGGCGCTTGCGGATCATCTTCATGCTCGGCTTTATACTCTCGGTTTTTTTGGCAGCGGTCTGGTCGCGGGCTCTGGCCAAACGGATCGTCAGGCCGATATCGCAGCTGGCAGAAAGCGCGAAAAGCTTCGCCGATGGAGATTACCGGCATCCGCTGCCCTATGGCTGCCACAAGGAGATCGATGACCTGTCCGACAGCTTCCGGCGCATGCGTGAAGCTGTCGATGACCGTGAGCAATTGTTGTGGAAAAATCGTGAGTACTTTTCACGCCTGTTCAACGGCATCACCGATGCCATTTTTATCGCCGAGCGCCTGCCCGACGGACAGCCCGGACAGTATGTCGAAGTGAATGATGTCGCCTGTAAAATGCTTGGCTATACTCGCGATGAGTTGACCCGCCTGTCGCCCCTCGAGACCAACCGAACCAGCATTGATGATACCGAGGCCTTTCGAGCAATCCTCGAAGATATCGAACTGCATGGGAAAACTCTGTTTAAAACCGAATTCTGCTGCAAAGACGGCAGTTGGATTCCGGTCGAGGTGAGCAGCCAGATTTTCGAACTCGACCGCAAGCGGGTCTTCTTCTCGGTTGCGCGCGATATCACCCTGCGGGAAAAGTACGAATCCTCCATCCAGACTCTGGTTCGCAGCACTGTCGGCCTGACCGGACAGGCCTGTCTCGACGAGATCGCCCAGAACCTCTGCGACTGGCTCAACGCAGATGGCGCCAGTATCGGGCTGGTGGACGGTGACAAATTGATGATCCAGTCCTGCTGTATCGATGGACAGGTGATCACCCCACATTCCCAAGCGATCACAGGAACACCGCATGAAATGATTGTCAACGAGGGCTTCCGGTTTATCCCCGAAGACGTTGATGAACTGTTCCCTGCGCTTCGAACCTGGAATTTGACCGGCGGCTGTGGATTTATCGGGATTGCCATGCACGATCGGCACGGTGAGGTTCTGGGGGTTGTCAGTGCCTTTTCGCGTACGCCAATGCGATCCGTTCCCCATGTCGAAGAGCTGTTGTCGGTCATCGCCTCGCGCGCGGCGGCCGAATGCGAACGGATGCACTATGAGAGGGAGCTCTCCTACAGTGAGGAGATGCTGCGCACTCTGTTCAACTCAACCGCCGAAGCGATTGTCGGGATCGATTTGAACGGGGTCGTCTCCTTCTGTAACCCCGCCGCCCAGAGAATTCTCGGCTTCGAAGAGGAGGGGCTGGTCGGCAAAGATTTCCACCGGCTTGCTCAGATTGACACCGAGCCCGGCGAACCGACAGCAGCCTGCCCATTTATCGCCGCAATTCAGCAGGACGAAAAATTTTTTGTTGCCGATGCCGTGTTCATGCATCGCAGCGGAAACCCGCTGCCCGTCGAGTACTGGGGGCATCCAATGTGTCGCGACGGAGAGCTGGTCGGTGCCGTCATTACCTTCCTCGATATCACGCAACGCCGCACCCTGGAAAAGCAGCTGCAGCATTCTCAGCGGATGGAAGCGATCGGCACCCTGACCGGCGGGATCGCGCACGATTTCAACAATATTCTGACGGTGATTTCCGGCTATGTCGGGTTGCTGCAGTCCATGTGTCAAGACAACGAGAAAATTCTGCCGAAAATCGACAAAATCGCTGAGGCGGCCGAGCGCGGGTCCAAGTTGACCCACGGGCTGCTCGCCTACAGCCGTAAGAAGTCCGGTCCCTCGACGCCGGTCGATCTGAACCGGCTGGTCCTGAAGGTTCAAGACCTTTTCGGCAAGGTGATCGGTGAACGGATCAACAAGAACATCACCCTTGCCGATGAACAGCTGGTGGTTCTGGCCGATACCGGACAATTGGAACAGGTGCTGGTTAATTTGGCGACGAATGCCAGGGATGCCATGCCGGACGGCGGCGTCCTGTCGATCAATACCTCGCGCACGGTGATCGACAAGTCGTTCTGCCGCCAGCACGGCTATGGAGAGCCGGGCAATTATGCATTGATAACTGTTGAAGACTGCGGTGCGGGCATGTCGAAAGATGTGTTGCAGAAAATTTTCGACCCCTTCTACACCACCAAGGACACCGGCAAGGGGACCGGTCTGGGGCTGGCGATCGCCTGGGGGATTATCAAACAGCACAAGGGCTACATTCTGGTCGACAGCGAGCCAGGGCAGGGAAGCAGATTCAGCATCTACCTGCCCTTGTCGAATAAGTTGGCCATCCAGCAGGTTACGGTCCGTAATCATCAATTGCCCGGCGGCACAGAGACCATTCTGCTGGTGGAAGACGATCAGCTGGTACGCGAATCGACCTACAGTATTTTGACCGCGGTCGGCTATCAAGTCATCACCAGCGACTGCGCTGAAACTGCGCTGGAGAGCTTGCAGCGGGAGGGGCACCGGCTGTCCCTGATTCTCTCCGATGTCGTCATGCCCGGCATGAAAGGCACCGAGTTCTATAGTGAAATTCGTAAAATGACAAACGTTCCCGTCATCTTTATCAGCGGTTACACCTTCGATGCTCTGCGCGAACAGGGTTTGGTCGGTGAAGATGCGCTGCTGCTCAACAAACCGATTCAACCGGTTGACCTGTTGACGCGGATCCGCGAAACTCTGGATCGCCTGCCTGCCGCCGCCATCGCCTGAGTCGGCGGCAACCGCCCGTGCTGCAGAATATTCTGCAACGCGCTGTTGGATATTCTGCAATCTTGTTCTCTTCAGCATCCCCTTTTAAGTAAAATCAGCTGCTTCTGCCACCGACTCAGTTGGCATGATCCATGAAAATCTAACAGGAAATTTTCTCTATAAAACATGAGGTTGTTGATGAAAAGAAAAGGTCTGTTCGTTTCCGCCGGTCTGCTTATCGCCGCCGTTGTTGCCGGGGTGGCTTTTTTCTCGACCAACTCTAACGCCGACTCCGATCTCGCCCTGGCAGAGCTGAACGTGAAGAAAATGACCTGCGGTTCCTGCGTGGCAACGATCACCGAGGCCGTCGAGAAGATCGATGGTGTCCGTTCGGTCGATGTCAGCGTCACCACTGGGCGCAGTCAGATCACTTTTGATCCGGGCAAAACCGACTCGGCGAATATCGCCCAGGTGATTACGGCGGCCGGCTATCCCGCTTCGGTTCTGCGCCAACTCACGGCACAGCAATATCAATCGCTGCAAGCCGAGCAAGCACAGCTGGCGGAAATCTATGTGGCCAAGGTCGGTGATCAGCTGGTGGCGCGGGACGATTTCAATCAGGTCGTCGAGCAGCGGCTGCGCACCGCCGGCCTCTCCGCGCGGCCTGAAGCTCCGTCGCAGGTCATCAGCCAGGCCTGGCAGGGGTTGATGCAGCGTAAGCTGATGCTGGCCGATGCCGAACGCAACCTGGTTGTCGTGCAGGATTACGAAGTCGATCTGCAGATCAAACAATTGCGACAGAAAAAGCCGAACCTGGATGCCTACATTCAGAACAGTTACGGATCTGAAGAGTTGTTTTTCCAGCAGACCAAGGAAGATATGATTATCAATCGCAACATCGAGGAGCACGTGCTGGTCGATGTAAAGCAGCCAAGTCAGCGTCAGGTCCGTTTCAATCAGTGGTTCCAGAACCTGGTCGGGTCGGCACCGGTCGTCATCTATGATGCCGGCCTCAAACAGACCCTCGGCGGTGCTGGCGGTAGCGGCTGCGGTGGCGGTTGTTGCGGTTAGTTCAGATTGATAATTCAGCTATCACCCAAAAAACACAGGGAGTTAAGGCATGAGTAAGGAACGTCAGGATAAGAAAGAGCAGTTCACCAACTCCGACAAGAAGGGCGGTATGGGCAAGATCGTCGCCCTGCTGGCCGTGGTTGTCGCGGTTGCAGCGGTTGCCGGTTTTCTGGTGATGGGACAGGGAGCGACCGACAGCCAGGCTTCGGTCCAGCTGCAGAACGGTGAGGTGCGCATCCCTCTGGCGCAGGTCGAAGACGGTCAGGCCCATTTCTTCAACATCGCGACCAGCAAGGGGGAAATCAAATTCTTCGTTGTGAAAAGCGTCGACGGCGTGATGCGGGCCGCATTCGATACCTGCGATGTCTGCTACAAGGCGAAGAAGGGTTACCGGCAGGAAGGCGACCAGATGGTCTGCAACAACTGCAATATGAGATTCCACACCGACATGATCAATGAGGTCAAAGGTGGCTGCAATCCGGCACCGCTGATGCGGCGGATCGAAGGCAGTCAACTGGTCATCAATGAACGCGACCTGCTCTCCGGCGCCTGGTATTTCGGCGGCTGAGATTAAGGACTGAATTCCGATGAAGCTTAGTTCTATCGCCTTCAATAATCTGCGCCGCCGGAAGAGCCGCATGGCCTTTCTGGTCATCGGCCTGCTGATCGGCGTCGCCACCGTGGTCACCCTGATCTCCCTGTCCTCCGCCCTGACGGCGGATGTGCAGCACAAGATGGAGAACTACGGAGCCAATATCCTGATCACCCCGCGCAGCGACAATTTGTCGCTCAGCTATGGCGGAATAACCCTGGGCGGCGTCTCTCTCGACCCGACGGAGATCTACCAGGCCGATCTGGAGAAGATCGGCACCATTCGCAACAACCGGAATATCGCCGCGGTCGCCCCCAAGGTGCTTGGCGCTGTGAATATCGGCAGTGAACGGGTGTTGCTGATGGGCGTTGATGCTGACAAGGAATTTCACCTGAAACGCTGGTGGTCGATCATCGGTCAACCGGTCACTGCTGAGAATGAACTGGTTATCGGCAGCGCTGTCGCAGCGAAGCTGGCTCTAAGCCCCGGCGACGCGCTCGATATCTCCGGCGAGCAGTTCACGATCAGCGGCGTGTTGGAAAAGACCGGTTCGCAGGATGATCAACTGCTGATCGGCTCTCTGCCGACGGCCCAACGCGTGCTGAATAAGCCGGGGGTTGTCTCTCTGGTCGAAGTTGCTGCGTTGTGCGCCGACTGCCCGGTTAGCGATATGGTCAATCAGATCAGCGAGGTCCTGCCCGGCGTCGACGTTAACGCGATTCAGCAGGTGGTTAAAACCCGTATGCACGCGCTCGACCAGTTTCGCGCCTTTTCGTTGGCGATTGCCGCCGTGGTGGTGTTGATCGGTGGACTGGTGGTTTTTGTCACCATGATGGGTTCGGTCAATGAGCGGACTCGTGAAATCGGCATCTTCCGGGCGCTCGGATTCCGCCGCTCGCACGTGATGAAACTGATCCTGTTCGAATCTGTCGTGGTCAGCCTGCTGGCCGGGCTGCTCGGTTATTTCAGCGGCATCGGCGCGACCTGGGCGATCCTGCCATTTATGACCGAGCACCACGTAATGCTGCAGTGGAATCCGATACTGGCGGGGCTGGCGGTCAGCTTGGCGGTTGTTGTCGGCTGTCTTGCGTCGTTCTATCCGGCGCTGCACGCCAGCCGCCTCGATCCGACTGAAGCTTTGCGCGCCCTCTAGGACCTGAAGGATAAATTGATGGCATTTCTCGATATTCAGAACCTGCGAAAAACCTACTGTAATGAGGCCGACTGCATCGTCGCCCTCGACCATGTCAGCCTGAAAATCAAAGAAGGCGTTTTCCTCGGCGTCATGGGTCCTTCCGGCTCGGGGAAAAGTACTCTCTTGTCGATCCTTGGCGGACTCTGCCGGCCAAGCGAAGGACAGGTGGTGATCGATGAGATCGATCTCTACGCGTTATCAAGTGAAAAACGGGCTGATTTCCGTCGCGAATATCTCGGCTTCGTGTTTCAGGCCTTCAACCTGATCCCTTACCTGACCGCGCGGGAAAACGTCATGCTGCCGCTGGCGGTGAAGAATATTTCCGTAAAAGAAAAGCGCGAAATGGCCAGCCAGGTGCTGGAGCGGGTCGGCCTGGGGCAGCGTTTCAACCATTTGCCGACGCAGCTCTCCGGTGGCGAACAGGAGCGGGTGGCGATCGCCCGTGCGCTGGTCAATGCGCCGCCATTGATCCTGGCGGACGAGCCGACCGGCAGCCTCGACAGCAGCACCAGCCGTGAGATTATGGATCTATTCCAGCAGTTGAACTCGGAGGGTCAAACCATTTTGATGGTGACCCATAATGTTGAAAACCGCCCTTATTTTGACCGAACTGTTGTATTGCGTGACGGGCGGGTCGCAGAAGACCAGTTGCGCGAACCGAAGGCTTTGGCCCAGGCAGGTTAAACATGATTCTGCTTTTACTGATATCTCTGGCGGTGCTGCTCTGGATCATCCAGCGCGAGATGGATGCGCCGGTCGATGAAGAGCCTGTTTCGGGCTGCGCCTGTCCGGCCTGCCGGGCGGCGGTCGACATCGATTGGCTGGTCTGTCCGCACTGTCAGCAGCGTTTGCGGGAGTCCTGCAGCTGTTGTCATCGGGGGAAATTGGTCACGCAGAGCTACTGTCCGTTCTGCGGATCCGGGTCAGAGAGGCAGGCCGCATGATAAATCATCGGAAACTGACCTACATTCTGTTCGTCGCTATCCTGTCGCTGACGATCATCGGCTATAACTACTGGTCGTACAAATGCGGCTATTGTACCCTGGCTTCGCTGCTGTCATTCAGTGCCCCGGCGATTATCCTGATCGGCTGCAACCTGCTGGCCGCTGCTGTGTTAGTGGTCGTTCGCTTGCGGAAAAAACGGCAGGACAGGCTCGGCCAGTGTGCCTGCGGTGAAAATCTGCGAAACATCTGGCTGTTCTGCCCGACCTGCGGCGACGCCCGCAAGGCCTGAACGCAGTCCCTGGTTCAACTCGGCAGGTGGCGCGCCAGCAAAGGGTAGGTCGGCATGCTGAGCAGTTGTTCCGCCAGACTTTCCACTTTCTGACGATCATCCCCTTCAGCCTGCTGCAAAATCCCCAACAACTCATCCATCGTCATTGATGCCAGCGAATGCGGCGCAGTCTCTTCCGCCAGCCCTTTTTCTTTCGGCATGTTATTGATGAGATAACCTGCAATCTGCAGATCGAGATTGCGGGCGGCAAACAGGGTCAGCAGGGTATGATTGATTGTCCCGAGGTTCGGACGGCAAACCACCACAACGGGCAGTGCAAGAGCTTTGGCGAAGTCGGCCATCAACAGCCCGCCGGCCAATGGCACCATCAAGCCACCAGCCCCTTCGATAATCGTGAAGTCGTGTTCGGCGATGATTGCTTGTGCCTGTTCGAGCAACTCACTGTAATTGATGCGTTGCTGCTCCCGTGAGGCCGCGACCGCCGGCGCCAGCGGGGCCTTTAACCGGTAGGGGCAGATCTGATCGTCCGTTAAGGACGAGTCTGCGGCCCATTTGAGCAAGGTCCCGTCAGGGCCCAGGCGTCGGCAGTCTGGAACGCCGGTTTCCGCCGGCTTCATTACGCCGATTTTCAGTCCTTTTTGCCGCAGCACACGTGCCAGTGCCGCGGCGACCAGCGTCTTGCCGACACCGGTGTCGGTTCCGGTGATGAAAAGGCCTTTGGTCGTCTCAGCCGCAGGCATTGATTCTGACCTCGGCGTCTTCAATCATCTGCAGATCGGTTTCACACGGTCGCGACCGGTAGTCGTCAGGTAATTGCCGACCATTGTGCCGCTGGCTCCTGCGATGAAGATCCAGGACTGAAACTCGCGCAGGTTCTTCTCCCGGCCGCCGCAAACTGTTATCCGTTTTTTCGGGAGCAGGTAGCGATAGAGGCAGATGATCCGTAAGCAGTCCATCGGCGTCAAAAGGTTCGCATCCTGAAGCGGCGTGCCGGAAATTGGATTGAGGAAATTCAGCGGCACAGAATCAACGTCCAGCTCACGCAAGGTCATGCCCATCTCGATCCGCTGTTCGAGGGATTCGCCGAGACCGAAAATACCGCCACAGCAGACCTCCATCCCGGCCGCCTTGGCAACCCGGACGGTGTTGACGTCATCCTCGTAATCGTGGGTCGTACAGATTTGCGGGAAGAATGAGCGGGAAGTCTCCAGATTGTGATGATAGGTCTTGCACCCCGCGGCGGCCAGCGCTCTGGCGCTTTGCGCATCGAGAATGCCGAGTGAGGCGGACGGATCGATTGCCGTTTCCTGCTTGATCTGGCGGATCGCCGTCAGGATCTGTTCGAATTCTTCGCCCGGCTCGATGCGGGTGCCGCTGGTGACGATGCCGTAGCAGTGGTTGCCTTCCTGCTGTGCCTGGTGAGCACCCTGAACGATTTCGGCAACCGACTTGAGCGGGTAGACCGGCGCTTCGGTCTGGTGATGGGCCGATTGCGCACAGAAACTGCAATTTTCAGAGCAGCGTCCCGACTTGGCATTGATGATCGAACAGAGGTCGATGCGGTTGCCGAGGTGGGTCTCCTTGATGCAATGAGCCCCGGCGATAAATTCGGTGAATTCTGCCCCTTGTGCGGACAGGATTTGCAGTGCCTCTGACTGATTCAAGGCTTCGCCGGCCAATGACTTTTCAATATACGTATCTGCTTTTCGACTCATTTCGAACATACCTCCTCGTGATGTCGCGGCAGGGTAGCTTGAAATTAACCGCTTGTCAACCTGGCGGATGGACAAGGTTGACAAGCGGCAGGCATGCACAGTTACCTTATGTGTACTACCATTTCTTGTTCCAGATATCTCATATAGGATTGACAGCCTGTATCACAAATGATAGAACGGGTTTTTAAAATTCCTCTGGAGTGTTGTGAAATGGTCAAAAAATTAATCGGCAGGAAGCTCAAGTCGTCACGCTTGAAGCGGGATAAAACCATTCAGGAACTCGCTGAAATGTCGCGGGTCTCTTCCAATATGATTTCACGGATTGAGCGGGGCTTGACAACGCCGTCCGTAGAGATCCTGATGAAGCTGGCGGATGCGCTCGGCTTGAGCATCAGTTATTTCGTTGAAGAGGCAGAAAAGGGGAGTACGGTTATTTTTACCCCTGCAGGCCAGGGCGAGCCGATCTTCTTTTTTGAAGACAAACACCAGATAACCAGCCTGACCCAGGGTCTCCGTGATCCTGGTTTTTCTGTTTTTGTCGACACTCTCGAGCCTGGCTGTGACAGCGGTGAGGGTGGCATGGTGCACACCGGCGAAGAATTCGCCATGGTTCTGGAGGGGCGCTTGGAATTTATTATTGAAGGGGAGACCTACCAGCTCGATGTGGGAGACTCGATCGGCTTTAAAGCATCGCTTCCACATCGCTGGCGTAATACCGGCAGCGGACAGACACGCATCCTCTGGATCGTGTCGCCCCCGCCAAATGTATAATATTTTGCTGCCTGCCGGCAGTGTGTGAGGACGGAGAGAATTAATGCAAATCAAGAAAATAGTCGGCAAAAAACTTAAAGAGATCCGCCTGAAACAGGATATGACGATTCAGGTCCTGGCGGAAAAGTCGCAGGTCTCTTCAAATATGATATCGCGCATCGAACGTGGTTTGACGATCCCCTCGGTCGAGATATTAATGCGCCTGGCTACGGTGTTCGATAAAAGCATCAACTATTTCGTCGAGGATGTTTCAACCTCGCACGAGGTCGTTCATACGCGGCCTGGCGAGCGCGATAAAACTGTCTATGATGACGAGCACAATATGCACACCGAATCCTTTACCTCTGGTTTGCGTGATCCGCAATTCATGTCTTTCTTCTGTACGGTGGAAAGAGGGGGCACCAGCGGTGAGCAGAACATGTACCATCCAGGCGATGAGTTGATCTACCTGCTGGAGGGGCGGTTGCAAGTTAAAATCGTCGATGAAATCTATAATCTGGAAGCGGGAGACAGCCTCAGTTTTAAATCCCATCTGCCGCATCGTTGGGACAACGTTGGCGACTCCGACGCCAAAGTGATCTGGACACTGTCACCCTTTACAATCATTTAACCTTAATCACAGCAGCGCTTAAATATCTGAAATTATGCCGCTCTTGTTGACATGCGACGATCATGTTGTATAGTCAGTACAACATTTAGAGAGTAGCAGTTAAGTTTTGAACCTCCAGGGGGCACTATGAACAAGTCTGAACTGGTGGAAGCGCTGTCAATTAAAAAGAACCTGACCTATAAGAAATCGGAACAGATCGTTAACCTGATTTTCGATTCGATGGCTCAGGCGCTGATTGATAATGACCGGATCGAAATTCGTGGCTTCGGCAGTTTCATGGTCAAGGATTATAAGGCTTACATGGGCCGGAATCCGAAAACCGGCGAAGTGATAAAAGTGAAAGAGAAAAAATTGCCGTTTTTCAAGGTCGGCAAAGAGCTTCGCGAGCGCGTCGACAGCTAAGCGTTTAATATCAATTTAAAAAATATGGTAGCCCGTGTGCAACTTTGCACACGGGCTATTTTTTTTTCGATTGCGCCTTTTCACTGTTTAACGTAAAACCGCGGGCTCAAGATTAGTTAATTTAGATAAAAATTTTCTTATTATTATTGATTTTTTGTGTTATTATCTTGCCTTAAGTCAATTCGGTTAGCTTGGCATGTAAATTGATGAGGAAAATCACATGTTGCATCCATTCAAAGAGCATTTCCCCAGCGTCGCGGAGAGTGCGTTTCTTGTAGATTCAGCGCAGGTCATCGGTGCTGTCACCATCGGTGAACAGTCGAGTCTCTGGTTCAATGTCGTTGTCCGCGGTGATGTGAATCAGATCCGTATCGGCGCGCGCACCAATATTCAGGATGGTAGTGTCGTTCATGTGACACACAAAACGCACCCGACTTATATCGGTGACGATGTGACCGTTGGCCACAATGTGACCCTTCACGGGTGTCAGATCGGCGACCGCTGTCTTATCGGCATGGGGGCGGTGGTTATGGATGGGGTCGTGATCGAGGATGATGTCATGGTTGCGGCCGGAGCTCTGGTAGTGCCTGGCACCAGGGTGCCGAGCCGATCTCTCTTTACCGGGGCGCCGGCGAAATTCAAACGGATGCTGAGTGATGACGAAGTCACCGGCTTGAAACAATCTGCCCTGAATTACCTCGGCTATGTTGAGGATTATCGTTCCTGACAATGAGACAATCCCGCCCGGACGGAAACTCTATGAAAATTGCATTGCGGATTGGAACCATTATCACAGCGTTACTGCTGACCGCCACTTCAGCTCTGGCGACGCCAACCCAGTATGGCGTCAGTGGCCTATTGAGTCAGCCGACTGCCGACACCCTCGATTCGGGAAACATATCAGTCGGTTTGTGGTTGAATGGTTCCGAGCAGGGCAATAATTCCGGCGCTACAATTGTTCCGGTCAGTTTGACGATGGGACTGGGGAGTTTTATCGAAGCTTATGGGTCATTTCCGAACCTGTTGTTTAACGATGATGAATCGAGCAGCGGTCGCGGCTTTGCGTCCCTGGGCTTTAAAACCCGGGTGTTCGGTAAGCGCTCTTCCCCCTTTAAACTGGCCCTCGATTTACAGGCCCGTCGTCAAGTCACCGATGATGCGACCCGTGACGGTGAAACCGATCTGTTGGCCCGGTCGATTCTGACCGTTAAGAAAAACCGTTTCGGGTTGCATTTGAACGGCGGATATCTGCTCAATGACGACAATTCGGGAGCGGATGATCAAATCACTGCCGGAGCGGCGATCGAGTATTTTCCGATGGCGCGGCTGCGCGTGATTGCCGAAATCGATGCTGCGACTGAGCGATTTTCCGGTCAGGATGAAGAGCTGGAAGTCATGGCCGGTTTGCAGTACTTTTACTCTCCACATCTGACCTTGCATGCCGGGTTCGGAACCGGGCTGACCGATACCTCTGCCGACTGGCGGTTTCTGGTCGGAGTTTCCACCACCCAGGGGATCGGGACCTTTACCAAGCCGATCCCCCGGCTGATTGTTCCCGTCGTGCCGGAGAAGAAGGAAGAAAAAGCGGAAAAAAACCTGAAGTTCAGAACGATCACGCCGCTGCTGCCAATGTCCCGGCTCGGGAAGCCAAAACCCAGGATCGCCAGTGAACTGCCGGTCAATCCGGGCGAAGAGAAAGTTGTCGTTGAACCGGCAAACCAGATTCAGTTGCCGGCGAAGGAGAAGAGGGGCGCGGCAAGCCCGATCTCAGCTCCTGCGCCTGAAAAATCGGTTGGAAAACAAGAGCGCTTCAAGGCTGAAAAGCCGATTCAGGCCATCGTCTATCGAAAATTCCGCTTCGATGACGTCAACTTTGCCTACGACCAACATTCCCTGTCTGCAGCTGGCCTCGAATCACTTGCCGAGGTTGCTGATTCGTTGCGGAAAGAGAAAAAATGGTTTCTGCTGCGCATTAACGGTCATACCGATTCGATCGGCTCGGAAGCTTATAACGACAAGCTCTCATACAAGCGCGCGGTCAGCGTTGGCCAGCGACTGGTTGTTCATGAAGGATTTGATCCTGCCCGAATTTTCGTTAAAGGATTTGGGGAGTCGCTGCCGATCGACAGTAACAAGACCGCAGAAGGGCGTCAGAAAAATCGCCGAGCAGAAATTCTTGTTCTGCTTCCGGATAAAGGGGAGTAGGGATGCGTTCTGCGGTAATTCTTACAATTCTGTTGATTCTGCCGCTTTCGCTTTGGGCCGAGCGGGGATCTGAGATCGATCAGTTTTTGTCCAGCCGGCAGATTCTTGGTTCGGTCCACTTTCCTATGAGTCAGGTAAGGCTCGAAAAAGAGTCAGCAGCGGCAATCGATCGTCTGGTACCGAAATTACGCTCCTATCTGCAGCAACAGAACCGGCTTGTCAGGATTGAAGGCTTTTCCAGCCGGAAAGAAGCAGTAAACGCAAAGATGCCGTTGTCATTGCAGCGTTCTCTGGCAGTAAAAGATTACCTTAAGGAAAAACACCAGCTGAAGATCGACATCTATCTGACCGGGTTTGGAGAAAAACACCAACAAGATGCTAAACTTACGAATGCGCATCGTGTTGATATCGCGGTCTATGAATTGAACCCTGCGGCAAGATCACTTTTTGACGAAACCGGTAATGTCGAGAGGTACAAACTTCAATGAACGATATCAGTTTCGCCAGCCTGAAAGATAGCCCGCTCTTCTCCAGTATGTCCGCCAACGAAATCGGCTCGCTGGAAAAGATCTTCTCCAGCAAGAGAATCTCTGAGGGGAAAACCATTTTTATAGAAAACATGCCTGGAGAATCGCTTTATCTCATCAAGCAGGGCACGGTGAAAATTTCCCGCATGCTGGCAGAAGGGGATGAACAGGTTCTGATTGTCCTTGGGCCGGATGATATCTTCGGGGAGATGGCGGTGCTTGACGGCGGCAAACGTTCGGCGACGGCACGGATAGCCGAAGATGCGATTCTTTATGGATTGACCCGCTCCGAATTTGAAGCCTTGGCGAAAAAAGATCCGCAACTGGGATTGAAGTTGACGCTGAACATCGTCCGGATCTTCAGCGAGCGGGTGCGCAATTCGCAAAAAGATTACCGGGCCATGCTGCTTGCCAGTCTTAATCGCAAGAAGTAACCACAGCGCGAGGAACCGATGAGATTGTCACTGGTATGTCTGCTTGTTTTGCTCAGTGCCTGCAGCAGCACTCTTGTTGTTCCGCAGCTGCAAAGCGGTTCCGGAACCCTGCTGCCGGACCAGGCAATTCTGCAGCAGCAGGATCAGGTCAGGGCTTCACTGAAGCTGCGAGATATTCAAGTGCGACCTGCACCGATTGAGACCAATGTCTGTTCATTCTGGGTCGAAGTCGAGAATCTACGTGAAGTTAAATTACCCTTAAGTCACACCGACTTTGTTCTGCTCACCGATGATGGCCGGCAGATCGCGTCCTACGATCCGGAAGAATTGACAGCTTTGGCAGCGGTCGCTGTTCCCCAGCTGATCCCTTATCCCTATGTCGGTTACTACTATCTGCAGGATGCGCAGCGCGGTTCTGCCCGAAACAGTCAACTGAGTGAAGCAAACTACTATTCATCCCGCCGGCCAGAGCAGATTCTCCACGAGAGACTGATGGAGCAGGCCGTGCTGCCAAAGGCGACCCTCGCCGGGGCAATCTACTTTCCCGTTGATTTGCGCGCGCTGCAAAAGTTTGAAATTCGCTATCAGGTCCAAGGGCTGCCCGGGCAACGAAGCTTCCCGCTGAGCTATTTTTTTTCGGTTGAGAAAAACTGACCCAGGGTATATATTTCGCGCGTGCGAAGACGGTAGATTATGTATTTAATCTACCGTTTTTTTGTGAGCTGTATATCGTTTTCTGATGAATAGTCGGAGCTTCTTATGTCTGCCCTCCTGAGTCAACAGCTTCTCTTCGGCCTGCTTGGCGGCCTTGGTCTGTTCCTTTTCGGTATGAAAATCATGTCGGAAGGCCTGCAGAAGATCGCCGGCGACAGGATGCGGAAAATTCTTGCCGCGCTGACCAATAATCGGATCATCGGCACCCTGGTCGGCATCGCGGTGACCGCGATTATCCAATCGTCAAGTGCCACGACGGTAATGGTCGTCGGCTTCGTCAACGCCGGTCTGATGTCGCTGACGCAGTCGATCGGCATCATCATCGGCGCAAACATCGGCACCACCGTCACAGCTCAGCTGATCGCTTTTAAAATCACCAAGTTCGCGCTGCCGGCGATTGGTGTCGGTGCTGGCCTGAAGCTCTTCAGTCGCCGTAAAAAATACGTTTACATCGGTGAAATTATCCTCGGTTTCGGCCTGCTGTTCTTCGGCTTATCGGTCATGAAGGGCGCCTTTGCTCCGCTCAAGACCAGCCAGGAATTTCGCGATCTGTTCCTCCTGGTCGGGGATTATAAATTGCTCGGCGTCATGATCGGGGCGCTGCTGACCGTGATCGTGCAGAGCAGTAGTGCGACAATCGGGATTACCCTGGCCCTTGCCACCACCGGCCTGCTTTCATTCGAAGCCAGCGTCGCCCTGATTCTCGGGGAAAATATCGGCACCACCATTACCGCCAACCTCGCTGCGATCGGCACCAACCTGGCCGCCAAACGGACCGCTTTCGCCCATTTCCTGTTTAACGCCCTGGGGACCTGCTACATGCTGGTGCTCTTTCCCCTGTATCTCAAGTTTATCTCGGCGATGACCCCGGGTGATGCCGATTTCGTCATCCAGACCCAGGCCCAGGCGGACAGTTTTTCCGCCGCCATTGGCGACAAGCCATATATCGCTCGCCATATCGCCAACACCCACTCCATGTTCAATATCATCAACACCCTGGTGTTCCTGCCCCTCGTCGGGGTGCTGGCAAAAATTTCCACGCTGATCATCCGAGGAGAGGATGACCTAGAGCACATGCAGGTCAAGTTCATCGACAGCCGGGTGCTCAACACGCCACCGATTGCGATTGGTCAAGCCCGCAGCGAGACACGCCGAATGGCGCAGATCGCCCTGGAGATGGTGGAAGAGACCAGCCAGTTCCTCGAAGATGGCGATTTGAAACGGATTCGCAGCCTCGAGAAGAAAGAAGAGCTGGTCGATATGCTGCAGAAGGAGATCACCGATTTCCTGGTTCAGCTCTCGCAGAGCTCGATTTCTGTCCAGACGTCCGAATCGATCGGGTCTTTAATGCACATGGTCAACGATCTGGAGCGGATCGGTGATCACTGCGAGAACCTTTGGTCGCTCGGCATGCGCAAGATCGACGGAAAAATCAGTTTCTCCGAGGTCGGTGACAGCGAGATGACGTCGATTGCTGAACAGGCGCGTGAATTCCTGCAATTTGTGATCGATGCCATGGAAACTCAGGACCAAAGCATCGGACCGAAGTCGATGGAATACGAAGATGCCATCGATGATCTCGAGCGCTCGTTGCGCATGAATCATATCAATCGCCTTAATACCGGCGAGTGCGCCGTGCAGCCAGGCTTGATTTTTATCGACATGCTGCATAATTTCGAGAAGATCGGCGACCACACGTTCAATCTTTCCGAGGCGGTGCTCGGAGAAAAATAAGTGCTGGCGGCGATCGATGTCGGCAGCAACACCGTCCGCATGCTGCTGGGAGATGGTGTCGCCGGAAAATTGCAGCCGCTGCAGTATTTTCGGCAAATCACCCGCCTTGGCGGAAATTTCTCAGCGAAGGGTCTTGCTCCGCAAAGCATGGAGCGGACCCTTTCTGCGTTGCGCGGCTTTGCCCGGATTCTGAAGCAGCAGCCCCCTGACGCGGTGCGTCTGGTCGGCACGGCGGCGTTGCGGCGAGCCTGTAATCGTCACGAGTTCATTGCCCAGGTTGCTCGTGACACCGGCTTGATCCTTGAGGTGATCGGCGGCATGGAAGAAGCGGAATTGTCTGCTGCCGGCGTGCTGTCCGTTATCGACCCCTTGCCACCAACCAGCCTGATTGTAGATATCGGCGGCGGCAGTACGGAATTTATCCTCTGCCGCGGCAACGAAATTCTTTCTCAGCAGAGTCATCCCCTTGGCGTGGTACCTCTCTGTGAAGAGTTTGCCGCCGGGCAACGGCAGCAGCAGATAGCTGAGGTTCTTCGCCGCTTCAGTCAAGAGATCGACAGGGAAGGGCACGGCGGAGTATTAAGCGACGGCTGTCAGCTGATCGGCACCGCCGGTACGGTTACGACCCTGGCTGCCATGCAGCTGCGGATGACCAAATATGACTGGCGAATTATCAATAATCAGCGGCTCGACAGGGCCTGGTTGCAGGAAACTCTTGACCAGCTCATTTCGCTGTCTCTGCCTGAACGTGCCGCACTCCCGGGGTTGGAGGCCGGGCGCGCCGACCTGATAGTTCCCGGGCTGGAAATTCTGCTGGCAGTGTCACGATTAATCGCGGCAGATGAGTGCCGGGTCGCTGATTCCGGGCTTCTCGAAGGGCTCCTCCTGCAACTCGCCCGCGGCGATAGATGATTTGACAGATTTACCCCTGTTGCCCTATGATTCGGGCTCGCTTTTAACGTCGTTTCAGATCAATACTTTACAAGGATTGTTATGCAGAAAGTTCTCCTCTCCGGCAACGAAGCCATTGCTCGGGGTGCGTACGAAGCCGGCGTTCTGGTCGCTTCGGCCTATCCCGGCACCCCAAGCACCGAAATTCTAGAGAATACAATTCAGTACAAAGAAATTGACGCGTCCTGGGCACCGAACGAAAAGGTCTCGCTGGAGGTCGGTATCGGCGCCTGTTTCGGCGGCGCTCGCGCTTTGGTGACCATGAAGCATGTCGGCGTCAACGTCGCGGCCGACCCGCTCTTCACCCTGTCGTACACCGGTGTGCGCGGCGGGCTGGTGCTGGTGGTGGCCGACGATCCGGAGCTGCACTCCTCGCAGAATGAGCAGGACAGCCGCAACTACGCCAAGTTCGCCAAGGTGCCGATGTTCGAACCGGCCGACAGCCAGGAGGCCCTCGAGTTCACCAGGCTGGCGTTTGAGGCAAGCGAGAAGTTCGACACGCCGATTTTTTTGCGCAGTACCACGCGGATTTCCCACTCCAAGTCGCTGGTGACCCTCGGCGAGCGGCCGACCGACATCCCCCAGCCGAGCCTGGAGCGCAATGCCGCCAAGCTGGTGATGCTGCCGGGCAATGCCCGCAAGCGCCACTATGTTGTGGAAGAGCGCCTGCTGCAGATGGAGCAGTGGTCCTGCACGCAGCCGTTCAACCGCATCGAAAAAGGGGCGGGGAAAGTTGGAGTGATCACCGCCGGTGTCGCTTACCAGTATGTCAAGGAAGTGCTGCCGGATGCTGACGTGCTCAAAATCGGCCTGGTGCATCCTTTGCCGAAGCAGTTGATCCGCGACTTTGCAAAAAATTACGAAACCCTCTACGTGGTCGAGGAGCTCGATCCGTTCATCGAAGAACAGGTTCAGGCCATGGGGATCAAGGTGATCGGCAAGGAGAAGCTGCCGATCTGCGGCGAGCTGACCCCGGGACGGATCAAAAAAGCCCTGTTCGGTGAAGAGTCGCCGGTTGAGGACAATTCCCCGGAACTGCCGCCGCGCCCGCCGAACATGTGTCCCGGCTGCCCGCATCGCGGCGTCTTCATGGAATTGAACCGCGCCAAGGCCTACGTCACCGGCGACATCGGCTGCTATACCCTCGGCTTTTTGCCGCCGCTCTCGGCGATGGATACCTGCGTCTGCATGGGCGCCAGCATCGGTAACGCCACCGGTATCAGCAAGGTGCTTTCCGAAGAGGAGCAGCGCAAGGTGGTCGCGGTGATCGGTGACTCGACCTTCCTGCATACTGGCATCAACGGCCTGATGGACATGGTCTACAACCAGTCCGCTTCGACCGTCATCATCCTCGACAACCGGATCACCGCGATGACCGGCCGCCAGGAGAACCCGACCTCCGGTTACATGCTTAACGAACTTGAGACCTACCGGGTCGACATGGAACAGCTCTGTAAGGCGGTTGGCGTCGAGCATGTCAAGGTGATCGATCCCTACAACATCAAGCTGACCCGCCAGACCATCCGCGAAGAGATGGCTCGCCCGGAGACCTCGGTGATCATCACCACGCGCCCCTGCATGCTGGTCCCGCGCGATAATCTGGACAAGCGGATGCCGCTCTATGTCGATCACGACAAATGCACCGGCTGCAAGGCCTGTCTGCGGCTCGGGTGTCCGGCGATCGCCTGGGACGAAGAGAACAAGAAGTCGAACATCGACAAAATCATCTGCGTCGGATGTAAAGTCTGCCAGCAGACCTGCGGATTCGATGCGTTTATCGAGTATGGTGAAGAATCATGAGCACTGTGAAAAATATTCTGCTGGCAGGAGTCGGCGGGCAGGGGATTCTGCTCGCCAGTGAAGTTCTTTCCGAGGTCATGATGATGGCCGGGATGGACGTGAAAAAGAACGAGATCCACGGCATGTCGCAACGCGGCGGCAGCGTCGTCTCCCACGTCCGTTACGGCGAAAAGGTCTATTCTTCGATCATCCCTGAAGGTGAAGTCGATATTCTGTTCAGCTTCGAGCTGCTCGAAACCTGTCGTTATCTGCCGTTATTGCGTGATAACGGCCAAGTGATTGTCAATAACCTGAAGATTGCACCGCCATCGGTGGCGCTTGGCAAGCAGGACTATCCGGAAAACCTGACCGAAGAACTGGCCAGGAAGTTTCCGGCAACAACCGTGGTCAACGGCCTCGACCTGGCACTCGAAGCGGGCAACCCGAAAACCGTCAACACCGTGCTGCTCGGCGCGCTCTCGAAGGTGCTGGACGTCGACTATGACCTGTGGCTCCGGGCTTTGCAGAAGATGGTCCCTGAGCGGTTGCTCGAGGTCAACCTGAAAGCCTTCGAGCTGGGGCGGCAGGCGTAAACTTTTTTGCCACCAAGACACCAGGGGCTCCAAGAAAATCTTATGCCTTTGACGCAGAGACGGAGAGACGCAGAGAAAAGCTCATCAAAGCCAAAATCGTTTTTTGGGGGTAAAGCTTTGAAATCTTTATTTCTCTTGGTGTTCTTGGTGCCTTAGTGGCTATAAAAACCTTTCTTGAAACCATTATTACCGCATGAGGCATGGCGATGATCTGGAATGATGAATTTGAGACTCTGCCGCGTGAAGCGATCGAATCCCTGCAGCTGAAACGTTTGCAGCAGACCGCTGAACGGGTTTATGCGACCGTTCCCTTTTATCGCGAAAGCTTTAACCAGGCCGGTATTTCTCCTGCAGACATCAAAAGCCTGGGCGACCTGCAGCGGCTGCCGTTCACGCTGAAGCAGGATATGCGCGACAACTACCCCTATGGGCTTTTCGCCGTTCCCCTGGAGCAGATCGTCCGCATTCATGCCTCCTCCGGCACCACCGGCAAGCCGACCGTGGTCGGCTACACCCGCCGCGACATCGACACCTGGACCGAACTGATGGCACGTTCTTTCGTCGCCGCCGGCGCCCACAAAGGGGATGTCATCCACAACGCCTACGGTTACGGCCTGTTTACCGGCGGGCTCGGTGCGCACTACGGTGCAGAACGTCTCGGCGCCTCGGTCATCCCGATGTCGGGGGGTAACACCAAAAAGCAATTGATGATCATGCAGGATTTCGGCTCTACCGTGTTGACCTGCACGCCATCATACAGCCTGTTTCTGGCCGAGGTCGCGGCGGAAGAGGGGATCGACATCCGCAGCCTGAAGCTGAAAGTCGGGATTCTCGGCGCCGAGCCCTGGAGCGAAAAAATGCGCCAGGAGATCGAAGCGAAGCTGAACATCAAGGCGATCGATATCTACGGCCTTTCCGAAATTCTCGGTCCCGGCGTCGGCATCGAATGCATCGAGGCGCAGAACGGCCTGCATATCTGGGAGGATCACTTCATCCCCGAGATCATCAACCCGGGGACCGGCGAGGTTCTGCCGGCCGGCGAGAAGGGTGAGCTGGTCATCACCACCATCACCAAGGAGGGGATTCCGCTGATCCGCTACCGGACCCGCGACATCACCCGCCTGATCAAAGAGCCCTGCATCTGCGGGCGGACTCACGCACGTATCGAACGGCTCAGCGGGCGCAGTGACGATATGCTGATTATCCGCGGCGTCAACGTCTTCCCGAGCCAGATCGAGTCGGTGCTGTTCAATATCGAAGGGGTCGAACCGCATTACCAGCTGATCGTCGAACGGGAAGGGAACCTCGACACCCTGGAAGTTCAGGTCGAAGTCAACGAACAGACCTTTTCCGATGAAATCAAAGAACTGCAGGGCTTGAGTAACAAAATCCGAAAGGATATCAAAGACCTGCTTGGCGTCACCTGCAAGGTTCGTCTGGTGGAGCCGAAGAGCATCACGCGCAGCGAAGGCAAGGCCAAGCGCGTGATCGACAACCGTCCTAATTCCTGAGAGAGAAGGGTACTGACAATGAAAGTTGAACAGATTTCGATTTTTATTGAGAACAAATCGGGTCGTCTGGCCGATGTTTCCGGTACTCTCGGCAAGGCTGGCGTCAATATCCGTGCCCTGTCGCTGGCCGACACCTCCGACTTCGGCATTCTGCGCCTGATCGTCAACGATACGGAAAAGGCTCTGCAGGTGCTGCGCGAACAGAATTTTACCGTCAGCAAGACCGAAGTCATCGGCGTCGAAGTTCCAGACACTCCCGGCGGGCTGTCCTCCATTTTGCAGATTCTCGATCAGAACAACGTCAACGTCGAGTACATGTACGCGTTTGTCGAACGCTCCGGTGACAACGCCGTCATCATCTTCCGCTTTGACAATATCGACGAAGCGATCTCGGTGCTGACCCGCAACGGCATCACTATCCTCAAAGGCGAGCAGTTAACTTCCATCTAAAATATAGGGAGTTACGTAAGTTTCTTAAGAAGGTTGTTGAGATTTATGGATTGTCAGGCCGGGATCTGGAACCGCGAGGCGGAATGTCTGTCACGCGATGTGCTGCAGAAGCTGCAGTTGCAACGCCTGCAGCAGACCCTTGAGCTGGTGGCGCGAAATGTCCCCTGTTATAAAGCCAAATTCAAGGACTCCGGGTTCGTTCCTCACGACCTGAAAACTCTCGTCGATGTCGCAAATTTACCATTCACCACCAAGGATGATCTGCGCCAGAATTACCCCTACGGCATGTTCGCCGTGCCGATGCGCGATGTAGTCAGAATCCATTCATCATCGGGCACGACCGGCAAGCCGACAGTGGTCGGTTACACCCGCGATGACATCCGCACCTGGACTGAACTGGTGGCCCGCTTCATGACCGCGGCCGGGGTCACCAACGAGGACATCGTGCATATTGCGTTCGGTTACGGCCTGTTCACCGGTGCCTTCGGGCTGCATTACGGCTCAGAGGCCATCGGCGCGTCGGTGATTCCGATTTCTGGCGGGAATACCGACAAACAGTTGATGATCATGCAGGATTACCGCTCTTCGGCGCTGGTCTGCACGCCATCTTACGGCTTGACCCTGGCCGATCGTATGGAGAAGCAGGGGATCGATCCCGACACCTTGGCGCTGCGTTTCGGGCTGTTCGGTGCCGAGCCCTGGAGCGAGCAGATGCGCCGCGAGCTGGAGCAGCGGCTCGGTATCATCGCCACCGACAATTACGGTCTTTCCGAGATCATGGGGCCGGGCGTCGCGGGCGAATGCCTCTGCCGCCAGGGAATGCATATCGCTGAAGATCACTTTCTGGCCGAAATCATCGATCCGGACACCGGCGCCGTTCTTCCCGAGGGGGAGGTCGGGGAACTGGTGTTGACCAGTCTGACCAAGCAGGCCTTCCCGATGATCCGCTACCGGACCCGCGACATCACCCGGCTGCATTATGAGCCCTGTGATTGCGGCCGCACCCTGGCAAGGATGGAGAAAACCCGCGGTCGCAGCGATGACATGCTGATCATCAAAGGGGTGAATGTCTTCCCGACCCAGATCGAAGAGGTCCTGTTCCAGATTGAAGGCTGCGAGCCGCACTACCAGCTGATCGTCGATCGGGTCAATAACAGCGACACCCTGGAAATTCAGGTCGAGGTAAACGAGAAGATCTTCTTTGACGAAATGAAACAGCAACGCGCCTTCGTGGTTGAAGCGGAGAAAAAACTCGCCTCGGCCCTCGGCGTCAGTGCTAAAATAAAACTTGTCGAACCGACAACCATCCAGCGTCACGAAGGGAAAGCGAATCGGGTCATCGACCGGCGCAGGATGTAGCTGTTCGGCGGGCATTTGCCCTTGACAACCCGCGGTAAATACATAATAATCCCGCACGCGTTGAGATTGACGGGGCGTAGCGCAGCCTGGTAGCGCACGTGCATGGGGTGCACGGGGTCGGAGGTTCGAATCCTCTCGCCCCGACCATTACAACGCGAAAAGCCGATTCCTTAATAGGGGTCGGCTTTTTTGTTGCTGTACCGCGTCCTGGGCGGATATTTTGGGAAGAATGAAAGGGAGGGCATATGGGATCACCAAATATTGTTCGTCTCGGCCGCACCGAACTGCGTATTTCCCGCCTGGTCTATGGCTCTTTGCCGCTCGGACCGCTGCAGGCCGATCTTTCGCCGGAAGAGGGTGGTGAACTGCTTCGGCATGCCATCGACCTCGGCGTCAACATGCTCGACACGGCAGAGTTGTACGGCACTTATCAGCATATTCGAGAGGGTCTTTCGGGGGTTAATAAGAGAATTCATGTGGCCAGCAAGACGCACGCAACAACCGCTGCCGATGCTCGCAAGCACGTTGAGCGGGCGCTCAAAGAGATGGATCTGCCGAAACTCGATGTCGTTCATCTGCATGGCGCCCGATTGCCCAACCCCTTCGAGGAGCGCGCCGAGGTGTTCGCAGAAATGAAAAAAATGCGCCAGGAAGGGATGATCGATTTCCTCGGCCTGTCGTCCCATTTTATCTGCGCTGTCCGCCAGGCCGCAGTTCATCCCGACATCGACGTGATTCATCCTTTGATCAACCGGACCGGCATGGGGATTCTCGATGGATCGGCCGAAGAGATGGCCGCGGCGATCGCCATTGCGGCAGAGAACGGCAAAGGGATTTACGGTATGAAAGCGCTCGCCGGCGGCAACCTGATCAAGGAGGCCCGCTCAAGCTTCCGCTATGTTCTCGGTTTGCCGGGGATGCACGCTTTGGCGGTCGGCATGCTCTCTAAAGATGAGATCGAGGGGAATTTCACTCTGGTCAATAGCGGGCAGGCTGAGCCGCGCATCTGGGATGAATTGGAAAAACGCGTGCGCAAGATTCGGATCATGGAACAGTTCTGCAAAGGCTGCGGCGCCTGCGTGCCGGCCTGCACCAACCACGGCATGGGGGCAAGGCCAAAGTTAAACGGGAGGATTGCATCCTTTGCGGCTACTGTGCGGCCGCCTGCCCTGATTTCATTATTCGGGTCGTGTAAATGCTTATTGTGATGAAACTGGTTTCTCAAAATGCTTTCAACCTCTATGGAAAATTCTTTAGATATCCAGTGAATGTGATTTGACAGGACATTTAAGCCGAAGGAATGGAGTTTGTTTAAAAAAAACCGAAAAAGGCCCCAACGACTTACATTAAAGATGGCAATTCCGTCACATCTTCTGGTTTTCAAGGATTTTCACCCGCCAAATTCTTGCCCCATGAGTGCATATCGGGTTAGTCATAAAAGTATCCGGAGCAGAGTTCTAGAAAGATCACCCTGGGCTTGCCAGTAAGGCGGAGGACATCATGAACTGCCGCAACAGACTTGTACGTTATCTGATCCTGCTGGTATGGCTGCTGGCCTTGCCGTATCCGATTCATGCCCTGCAAGCACTTTCTGATCAGGCGTTGATTGAAGCTCTCCAGCAAGGAGGGTACAACCTGTATTTCCGTCATGAGGCAACCGACTGGTCGCAACAGGACGTTGTCCAGCAAAGGGATGATTGGCTGAGCTGCGATGGAAATAGGATCCGTCAGCTGTCTGAACAGGGACGTCAACGCGCCCAAAAAACTGGGCGGGCTATGCGAAACTTCAATATACCGGTCAGCGAGGTTTTGGCCAGTCCTTATTGTCGAACCATGGAGACAGCCCGGCAGCTGGGCCTGGGGAATGTTGAGGCGAGTACCGATGTGATTAATCTACGTGTCGCCGAGTACTTCGGGGGGCGCGAGGCGGTCATTGCGACCGCCCGGAAACTCCTTTCCCGTCGGCCGGCTGATGGGAGCAACCGGGTCATCGTCGCCCATGGCAACATCGCTCAGGCGGCGACTCCGGTTTATCCCGACGAAGGTGAAGCGGTCATTTTTAAGCCGAATGACAATGGCGACTTTACCTTTGTCGGACGAATTTCGTCGGATCGGTGGGTTCAGCTCAGTCAGGTGAAATAAGTGGTTTATGCGCTTTACTGGAGGAGGTAACGGACGATTCGGTCGTTGCCGGAATCGGATATCCAGACCTGGTTTCCCCGTACCTCGACCCCTTCGGGAGTCGTAAACGTATAATTCCCACGAGATGCCTTGCCATTGCCGAGCTGGAGTCTGAGTGTGCCGTCCGCCCCGATAAACTTGACCGAGTGCGTATACTTGTCGGCGGCGATCAATGTGCCGTCTGCCAACATGTCGAGATAGCGAACCCCGCGAAAACCGTACTTTTCGCGGGTCAGTTCGTCCTTGATGGCCAGTTCCGGTGAGAGCAGCAAGACTCGGTCGTTTCCCGCATCGGCCAGCCAGAGATCGCCGTTGGCGGCCAGTTCCAGATCATGCGGCGATGAAAGCCCGGTGAGTTCCCCGATTTTTTCCCCGCGCTCGAAAGCGACGACATTGCCGGACCAGGCTCCGGCTACATAAATTCGGCCGTTCGGATGCGCCAGGACACCTTCCGGACCACGCACTGATTCGCTCAATTCACCGATCAGGGTCGCTTGTTTATCTTGCATGCGGTAAATCGTCACCCGGTTGTTGTGGGTGTCGGCGACATACGCCAGCCCCTTGTCATCGAAATCGATGTCATGGGTGCCGGACTGGTGATCTGCGCCGAACTGTCCAAGGAGCACAAGTGAGTCGGGGTCGAGAATGGCAATCCGGTTATTACCGACATCGGAGACCAGCAGATAGCGGCCATCAGGTGAGAGTTTCAGATCATGTGGATTGCTCAGAGCTAGGGAGCTTTCCTTTTCGAAGACGGCCTCGAGAGGTTGCGCGGAAATTGTCTGGCAGAGTAGAAAAACGATGAGGAATGTTGTCAGCAGGAATTTCATAATGCCATCTTGCCCGTGAGGTTAGGGGTCCGGAGGTATCCGTGATGGAATTTGAAAGTCAAGTCTTTGCCGGCCACGCATCTTGCAGGTTTTAAACTGAAAGGTTGCTAAAACAATTATAGCAGGCCGAAATTCCTTTAAGGCGCAATCTCAGTTATTCGGTCACGGAATGTTTCATTCTGTTGTCGCTTATTTCTGGAGAGCTAGAAATATTTATCAAGGCCATCACCAATTTCGATGCCTCGGTCGGACGATTTTCACCTGATCGTTAGATCCGTTTCGAAGCCCCTCATCCGTCCCCTTTCTACTCATGGTAAGGAAGACGAACCGGCATTTCTGAAACCGGCAGAGTTTCTCCTGCGCCCGGTTTTTGCCCAAACCTTTGGACCCGCCTACTGTACCACTTAGCCCCAGGATAGGCTGTCAACCCGTGCGCAAATATACTGAACAGTACCGTAACCACGACGGTCACAAGAATCATCTCGCGACCGGGCAGGCTTGAGTCTTCGACGACCAGCAAGGCGAAAAGGATCGAAGCTAGCCCTCGCGGCCCAAACCAGCCCAGGAACAACACCGTATCCCACTGCAGTCGAGCACCTAAAAGACTTGTTGCCACTGGCACCAGCCTAATCACCGTAAGACTCATTAGGCCGTACAGAACGGTCTGCCAAGTTAAATGGTCGATGACCATTGGTGCCATCACCGCCCCGAAGATCATGAAGATCACAAGTGTTAACAGTTGTCCTTCGGCCTCGGCAAATTCGTATAAACATTCGCAGATTGCTCGGGAACAATTGCCCAGAGTCAGCCCAGCACAAAAGGCGGCAATAAAGCCGTTACCACCAACAAGGTCGGCGCCGGCAAAGGCCAGCAGTGCCAGGCCCAGGGCCGAGAGGTCCTGAAAGGTGTGATTCATCCATCCGCTGCGCCCACCGAGCTCTACCAATTTCCCTCCAATGTAGCCGACGCCGATACCCACCATCGGGCCCAACAAAAGCTGTAATGCGATGAACTGCACCCAGAATCCGGCACTTTCTCCTGGCTCTGTGGTGGCCAGTGACAAAGTGATCAAGAGCGCCGGCAGAACCAGGCCGTCGTTCAACCCACTTTCCACGTTAAGTGCTTGGCGGATCCGCACCGGCACCAGCGGACTGCCGACCACAGCCTGTCCCAGGGCAGCGTCGGTGGGCGCGAGGATGATGGCCAGAATCATCGACTCCCAGAGGGGCAGGTTTTTGAATAAAATCGTCGCGACCAGCGTACCAAAGATGATGGTCATGGGTAAGCCGAAGGACAACAGGCGCACCGGCAGATCGTGCTCATGTCGCAAGGCTCGTAGATCGATGCGAGCTGCGTCGGTAAAAAGCACCAGAACCAGAGTTATTTCAGCCAGGAGATGGATAGCCTGGTTGCCGATGTCGAATTTCAGCAATCCCAACCCTGTTTGGCTTACCAGTAGGCCGATAACGACAAACACGATTGGCGGAGTGATGACACTTTTTTGTACGCGCCCGGAAATCAATCCGAAGGCCAGAATACTGAGAGCAACAACAACAAGGGCCAGGCTTTCCATCGGAAAGGATTCCTTCGCAGTTTTTGTTTCTTCAACTCTGCTTGAAATGACGAATGATGAACTGGACTTTCTCCAGTTTACTAGACACTTCTGGCATGTGCGACCCTTTGAGGGCATAAGTGTCCTGGGGATTGTTCCAGATTGTTTTCAGTGGTCAGATGTGGTTTGCAGATTCTTATCGGCAGGTGTCTGGGGCGTTACCGCCTCTGTATAATATGCATCTAATCTCAAACGCCAAATATCCAACATCGTGTATAATTGTAAACATGACTTGTTCTGGGAACAAAGTCGCCTTACAAACCAATAGGAGGATGGTCTTGAACTGTCCTTCAAAAAGCCTGGTAAGGAGCTAAACAACCATGAACCTGGGATATTTTGGAGAAAAGATTTTTCACGACGAAATCAAGCTCAGCGGTCAGGTGTGGGTGGCGAGAGGTGAACACAAGAATATTTACGCCATGGAACTCGATCGCACCGGAGTCTCTTTGCCGGTCTGGTCAAGCAGTGAGCGGGTTGACGAGTACCTCAACAACGCAAGATTGATCGGCCCGAAGTATGAGCCCCATGCTGTATCTGTCGACACCTTCGCCAATGCCTGGTTGTCGGACAAGATGATGGCCATCAACGAGCTGCTCATCAATCCCGATGGTCGCGCGACACGGATGCTTGCTCTTTATCCTGATGAGTTTCAGGCCCCGCAAGCCTCTTGACGGTTACCAGCGCTGAGAAAGAATTCACCACGGAGGCAATACTGTGCGGAGAGAGAAGCCGCATTTACAGTAATTATGAGGAGGTTTCATGCCTCCGTGGTGAAATTGAAAGCCTTATGTCATCGTCGTTAGCGTAAACACTGAAACAGTCCCATGCACCAGAGACAGCTGCCGCATGGCTCGTTGTTGATGTGGCAATCCTGTTCAAACTCTTCGGTCTGGACGTAGTCACAGGGCGCCAGGCTGCAGCTGGAGCAATAGGGGTAGTCGTAACGCAGCACGTTCTCCCGGAAGGTCTTGAATTCGGTGGAATTCCAGATCTCGAGTAGCGGTTTCTGCTGCAGGTTGCCGAATGTTTTCGGCTGCACTATCTGCTCCCAGCCACTGGCAAAGCAGTGGTAGCTGTGCCAGAGGAAATAGCAGGGATGCACTTCGCCCTGCCAGGAGATAAAAGCGCTGCCATCTTCAACAAATTCGCAGCGGCGTTCTTCTTTGAGCAGCAGCTGTGGAAGTGTTAATGTTATTCCTTCCTGCTCGGCAACCCGTTCAGCAGCGGAAAAAATCTCTGCAACCTGTCCAAGCCAGCTGGCGTCGAGGTTGAATAACTTCTTCAGGTCGAGAAAGACCTTCTGCTGTTCCGCATCCGCCTTCATCTTTTCAACAAAATCGACAACGCGCTGCTCCTCGGCATTTTTGCTGAATTTAAAAATAATCCGTGGATAACGATCGAATTCAACCCCCGCTCGCAGTGCTTTCTCCCGCCAGAAGTTAAACAGCTCGATCGCCTTGGCCGAGCAGGGCTCGTAAACCGCTTCCTTGGCATGTTCGTCGTCGTAGGGCAGCACATGGGTCACAAGCGCAAAGGTTGCGCCATGGCTGGCCGCCCATTGCAGGGTGGCGGGCAGCTCTGTGAGGTTGCTGCGCATGACGACAATTTCCACGCCGATTTCAAACTCCGGCCGGCCGACGCTGAATTTGGCTTTTGCCAAAGCTTCAAAAGCTTTGCTCAGGCCGGAGAGCTCGGCGCCTTCACGAAGCTGCTGAAGTTTTTCCGGGGTCACTGCATCTACGGAAATGCAGATTTTATCCAGTCCCGCTTCCAAAAGAGCGCGGGCACGCAGATCATCGATGAGCAGCCCGTTCGATTGAAAACCGATCCAACTGCTTTCCGGCAGCAGCTGCTTGGCGCGGGAAATAAATGTTTCAATCTGCGGATTCAGCAGTGGTTCGCCGACACCGTTGAGGATGACCGCTTCGGCCTTTGACAGTGCCGGTTCCAGCGCCTTAAAGGTCGAAAGCGACATTTCACCTTCTGGAATAGCGCAATCTTTGGTCTGCTTGACGCACATGAAACAACCCAGGTTGCAATTGGTCGTTGTCTCGACGAACAATTTGGTCGGGTAGTCTCTGAGTACGGGGAGCGATTGCTCTGCCTTTTTATTCCTGTCTGAACCATGAAGCATTCACGCACTCCACTTTTATTCATCTCATAGTTGATAGATATGGTTAGCAAAAGCTGCACCAAGAGTCGAGTTATGTGGCAATTGAAACAGTTCTGTTAGAAAAACAGGAATAATTTAATAAATACAGATATTTATTTCTTTCGCTGGTGCTGATGGCTGATCGTTTGTTCGTTGTGGCTGGAACTTTTGTTGGCAGACTAAATGGTGATGAATGGGGCCGCCCTCTACACTGTTGATTTCATCTACAGTGGAAGAGGTTCAGTAGCGGTTGTACAGGTCGATGATTCTCAGGTAGACCAAAGTCTGATTCAGGGTCTGATAAGCAATCTCACCGAAAGTTGCCGGTCCGGGTACACAATCGATATGCTTTCTTTCCAGATCTGAATGAATATAGTTCAGGATACAGTTGCAGGCAAAAACGGCTTGAATGCCCAGTCCCATGGAGACATTTCTGGTGAATTGCGCGGTGTAATTCTGAATCGGCTTAGCATGTTTGTATTCCAGAAAGCTGAACACCGAATTATAGAACTGGACTTCTCCATCCGGACCGAGCGTCGCCTTGAAGGTCGTATTGAGCATGGCTCCAAAATAATTCGCGACCAGTGGCAGGCGTTTATCAAGCTGTTTCTGCTGGATATAGTTGGCGAAGTCGACAGGCTTGCCATTAATAAAGGCCTCTTTAGTGCAAAACCCTGATTCGGGAAAGGTGATGGTGTCGCCATCGCCCTGCTCGAACATGTTGATAATCCCGATATCCGCGACTTTGTTATGCGGCAGTCGGGCATGCATGACGATAGCCCCATCTTCGATCATTTCGGCATTGGTGCCGTCAAAAATCTTGGGGGTCTTTTTCCCTCTTTCGTCCAGATAGGTTCCCGAGATCCAGCCGATCAGGGGGCGCATGGCAAAGTTTTCATAATTGGGGGCGTTGAGGGCAAAAGAAAAGTGGGTCGAGCTTTGCGCCGGAATGATGATGATACTGAACCCGTTTTCCGGCGCGTCGGTATAGACCTGCGAGATATCATCGGCGGTGTAGCGCTTCAATTCTATCTCGGTCACATAGTCGGGAAGCTCGGTAACATGAATCAGCTCGCTGGTTGTTACCCCGCCGGCACGGGTCATGAAATAGGGGATGGTCCCGCCGATCCAGTTCCCTGCAGGAATTTCGCGCAGCAAGGACTCGTCGCCCGCCAGGAGCAGCCTTCTCCCTTGGCCAACCATGTTACAGACTTCGGCAGGTGTATAAATTTCAGGGCCCAAGTTTATTGCTCCGTCCGGTTGATTTTCTTTATATCCAGCTTCACGGAGGGCTGCTCAGCATTTTGGACAAAAAATTCTCGTAGCGTTTCACAGCATTTGCGCAGATTTGTCGGTGACGGATCTTCACAGAGGTTCCTGGAAAGAGCGCTTTGGAGTAGTTTTACCGCGAAATGATCAAAATTGCATTCTGTTTTACCCGTGAGAATGTCCTGCCAGACCGGATCATTCCCAGGAGGTATGTCCATTGCCATCCCCAACTCCTGTCTTAATCTGCAGAAAAATCTGCCAGGGGCAAAAACCCCTGGCAGATTAATCACGCCTGAAAGTAGATTTTACGGATTAGAAGTTGAGTACCGCACCTAAGGCGATCGTATCGATATCGGTTTCGGTGCTGCCGGAGGTGAGGGTTTGGACGTTGTATTCTGCGACCAGCTTCAGGTAGTCATTGATGGAATACATAATCGCTCCAATGACTGTCTCATCCTCCAGGTTTGTTGCGGCCTCAAGCTCGCTGTAGCCATAGGAACCCACCAGGCGGACCTTGTTGATGGTGTAGGACCCCTGCACCAGATAGCCATGACTGTCGACTTCACTCCCGCCCTCCAGCAGCGGATCAGCGGCGCCGAGGACAAACCCTGGGCCAACCTGCTTGCCAATTGCCTCACCGGTAAACCCTGAGCCGGTCAGGCTGAAGCCGGCAATCTTCACATTCAGACCGTAGGAGAAGCCCTGGGAATCGACGTCCCCGGCGGCGCCATTCTCGGATGATTGGAAGAGAAACCCGCCCCAGGCGAGCACCGAGACTGGATCAAAGTCTTGACTGTAGGTCAGTTCCCCTTCGAAGCGCGGCATATTCTCTTCGCCGCCAGTTCCTGAGGTTCTGGACGGATCAATAATGCCGACCGCCAGTTTGAAGCCGGCCATGTTGGGGGTGCGGTAGGTGATCTGAGCGGAGGGGAGCGGATAGGTGTAGCCGGAGCCGATATTGCCGAAGGAGACTCCCGTGGCATCAATGCCTGGAATGCCACCGGTTTTACCGAAACCGATCAGAATCTCATCCTGGAAGATATTGGAACGGTTAAACAGGGTGAAGTCTTTCCCGAACAGGATCTGCCCCCAGTCGCTCTCGACCGTACCATAGAACTGACGTACATCGATGCCAGTACTCGTGAGAGTGGAGTCGCTGTCGTTGATGGTAACCCAGAAAGAGGAGCGACCGCCTAATTTCAGATTGCCGACTTGCTTGCTGAAATTGAGGCCGACGTAGTTGGGCAGGAAACCCATCTTGACGCGGGATTGTTCAACGCCATTCTCTTCGCTATTGTGGACGTAAAACGTGTTGAAAAATGCGTCAACCGAGACAGTTGTGTCATCTTTGTCATAGAGCGTGATCGCGGCAGAGGCTGGCAGGCAGAGTGCCAGGACAACAAGACAAGCAAGAAAACCTCTCAAAAACTGTACTGATTTCATAAATTTCCCTTTCTTAAAAAAGCTGTCAGGTTATCTGACAGCAAGCAACAAATTAATTACGGCCGGATCGACTTGGCAAAAAAGATAAATACCGGTGTTGAGAGATATGCCGGCACCAAGATTGCCAGTAATCACGATCTGCCTCTAAAGCCTGCCGTAAACATTGCACAAACGTCTGGCAGTTCATTCTGTTTCCGTCTTAGAACGGAAGCTTCCCGTACCCCATCAATCCGATGGCCGGGACAAACAAACAGGTAAAGCTCAGGACCAAAAACATGTACGCCGCAAGTTTGGCGCTCAGTTTGCCGTAGGTCACACCAACGACGGTGAGACAGATGACGACGAACGTCACGTTCATGAAGCCCAGATAGGGGGTGACGCCGATGATTGTCGAACCGTCGGCCTTGACGCCGCCGCCGGTGAAAAAGAGATACGCATACATGGCGCAGATAATCGCAACCACCAGAGCACCGTTGCCCACGGTCCGCATATCTTCGAGCCCCGACAGAAGGGCATGGGCTGTCTGCAGGTAAAGCACGCCGAAAACAAACAACAATCCGGCGGTAAAGGGATCGGAAAAAATGGCGGCCTGTAAAATCGCGCCGATGACAACCAGGGTCCCGACAACCGCAGTCACAAAGCCGGTGCTTTTGGCCTCGCCGTGGCCGAGGAAAAACATTCCAACCGGAACCCACATCATGCAGATGAGGAGAAGTAAAGCTAACGTCATTGTTCGCTCCTTAATTAAACCCGTCAGTTGAAACTGCGGGATCTAAGTTTATTCTGCGGTTGTCGGGTCGATGGTGACCTTGACCGCAGCGACACTGTTCGCAGGAAAACCGCCCTGCTGAGCATGTTCCCTGACCGCCGCTTCGTTGGGAGCGATATAAACGCAATAAACCTTATCTGCGGTGACATAGCTCTCAACCCACTGGATTTCAGGTCCCATGGTCTGCAGGATGCCGCAGGATTTTTGCGAGATGGCTTGGAGATCCGCAGGGCTTAAGTCACCGGCCTGGGGAATTTCCCGTTCAATGATATATTTCGGCATCAACGACTCCTGTCTCTTTGGTTTGAGGTTTGTTCTCTCATTGTTGATGACTTTACTTGGTGACGGCGCCAGCAATTGCAACCAAGGTGCCAAGGTGTAAAACAGCGTTATTCAGGGGGATCGAAATGTGTTTTCAGTGTTCAGATGCAATAAGTTCCGTAGATTTTGTGGACTTATTGGATAAGACGCGCGTTCGCGGCAGTGTGCTCAGCTGTCCGCTGCTCGCAGAAAACCATCATTAATGTTCCGGAAGTATATTTAATTGCTTAATAATATTGACAAAAGTAGATTCTGTGGTTAGCTGTGACGTCATAGCTCGGCCTTTATGGGTGTCTTTAGGGGGAGTTTGTGGATATTTGCAACAGCGTAGAGAAAACTCCCTTAATGTGGTCCTGGCAGGCGAAACCGTCTAATTCTGTAGAACAATGTTATTGTTGGGCATGGGTATTGCTAGGATATTGATACGGTGTTTAGAGATGAAAAATTCCTTTGCAATGCCAATCTTTTAGCAAGTTTTTCAGGGCATTTTTCGGCTCTGCGAGGTCGTTTGTATGATCGGAGAGAATCAACACCATCATTGCAAGTTTGAAGTTCCTGAAATCATTTTCGGTCGTGGGCTTTTGGGGCAGGTTGGCTCTTGCGCAAAGCGGCTGGGCGGCAAAAAAATTTTCCTGGTCAGCGATCAGGGGCTGTTCAAGGCCGGCTGGGTTGATCGGGTGATGAAAAGCCTGCTGGAATCCGGACTGGGATTTGTCTACTTCGACCAGATCACCAGCAATCCAAAAGATTACGAAGTCGAGGCAGGATATCGAGAATACATCGCCAGCGGCGCCGACGTGATCGTCGGGCTCGGAGGAGGCAGTGCGATGGATGCGGCGAAGGGGATTGCGATCCTTGGTGCGAATGGTGGTCGCATACAGGACTACCGGGGAACCGATCAGATCCATCGCCCTCTGCCGCCATTGGTGCTGTGCCCGACGACCTGTGGCACAGGGTCAGATGTCTCCCAGTTCGCAGTCATCAACGATACCACCGAGAAATGTAAGTTCACGATCATGAGCCGCTGCGTCGCCCCTGACATCAGCCTGACGGATCCGGAAACCTTAAAAACCCTGCCGGATGAGTATGTTGGCAGTACCGCCGTTGATGCTCTTTCGCATGCCGTGGAGGCCTACTTTTCCGTGGCGGCGTCATCCCTGACCGATGTAAACGCCCTCCAGGCCCTGAGTTTATTAGCCAAAAGCTTCGTCCGAGCGGTGAAAGAGCGGCATATTGATGATCTTGAAGATCTGTCGCGCGCCAGCTTGCATGCAGGAATGGCGTTTTCCAACGCGCTCTTAGGGATCGGCCACGCTTTGGCCCACCCGATCGGTGGTCTCTATGATACCAATCATGGTGACGTGAATGCTGTCCTGTTGCCGGAGGTCTTGAAGTATGATTTCCCGGTTGTCCGGGAAAAAATCCCGCACCTGATTAATGCGCTGGGTCAGCGCATGGACGGCAATGAGCCGTTTGCCGAAGAAATGGCCATGGAAATCATCGATTCGCTGCTTGATGCTGGCGGCGCGCCGCGTGGGTTGAGGGAACTCGGCGTCAGCGAAGAGGATTTGCCCGGCCTGGCAGAAAATGCCTTGAAGGATGTCTGCTTACTGACCTCGCCGCGCCAGACCGACAGCGAAGACCTGCTTGGTATTTTGAAGCGAGCCTACTGAATGAAAGATATTAAGCCAACTCAAGTTGACGATAGCTTTCTCGACGCGCTGCTGGGGATCGAAAGTTCCAAGATTGGATTTTACGGCGAGGTCAAGCAGAAGATTCAAGAGCTCGAAGCCGCGAACCTCGGGCTGAGGGTCAAGAAGACTGAGCTGCAGGCGGTTTTCGATGCAATCAGCGATGCGGTGGTGATTTACGACAACAAGGGGCTGGTGCAGCACCGCAACCATGTCTGTCCGCGATTTTTCCCCAAAGAGACGCTGATCGGGAAAAGTTGTCAGGCCCTGTTCCACCCCAACACGACAACGGGTATTGGCTCCTGCCCGGTCGAAAAAGCCCTGCGCGGCCAGAGTGCCCAGCTGTCGATGACCAGTACGCAGGGCAACAGTGGGCGAAATGTCTATTACGATGCGGTCGCCACGCCGATTGAAGACCCTGCCGGGGGCAATCGCGCCCTGGTGTTTATTCGCGACGTGACGGAAAGACGAAACCGGGAGCTGCAGCTGCTGCAGGCAGAAAAAATGTCGAGTATCGGCGTTCTGGCTGCCGGTGTCGCCCATGAGATCAACAACCCGATGACTTCGGTGGCCGGCTATGCGGAGGCTTTGCAGCGCCGCTTTCGCGACGACCCGGCACTGGCCGGAGACCAGCGTCTGCTCGAGTTCCCGAAGTATCTCGATATCATCGTCCGCGAAGTCTATCGTTGCAAGGGGATCATCGACAGCCTGCTCAGCTTCAGCCGCAAGTCTGAAGGAACCTTCGGCCGCGTTGATCTTAACAGCATTATCGGTGAAGTGCTCGAACTGGTCCGCCACAAGGAACGGGACATGAAGATCCGCCTGCAGGAGAATCTCGCGGCCTCTTTGCCTGCGGTTTATGGGGATGCCAGCTCCCTGCGGCAGGTGTTTTTGAATTTGATCATGAATTCGCTGCAGGCCGTTGAAGAAGCGGGGATTGTGCGGGTCGAAACCGATTATGACGGGATCGACGTGGTTGCCAGGGTCAGCGACAACGGCTGCGGAATCGCAACCGAGATGCTCGATCAGATCTGGAACCCGTTTTTTACTACCAAAGTCGTTGGCAAAGGGCAGGGTCTGGGGTTGGCCGTCACTTACGACATCATTGAGAAACACCAAGGCTCGA
Source organism: uncultured Desulfuromonadales bacterium (assembly GCA_945787295.1). The sequence continues at coordinate 54,235 of CALZHQ010000001.1, read as the reverse complement.
TTGAGGCCCACAGTCAGGTTGGCCACGGAACGGAATTCATTGTCAAGCTGCCATTGAATCGGGATGAATAATGGGGACTAAAGCGAAGATTCTTATCGTCGAGGATGAAGCGCCGCTACGTGAGTTGCTGGAGATGGAACTGGCGCGCAGTGGCTATCAGGTACAGTCTGCCGCCAACGGCCAGGTTGGGCTTTCCCGCTATGTCGAGGAGTGTTTCAGCGTTGTGCTGCTCGACGTCAAGATGCCGGAGATGGGCGGAGTGGAGGTTCTCGAGCGGATGCGCGAGCACTCGAATATCCCCGAGGTGATCATGTTCACCGGGCACGGGGACATCGAGACGGCGGTCAAATGCATCAAGCTCGGCGCCTATGATTACCTGACCAAGCCGGTCAAACTCGACGAACTGGAAATCGTCATCGACAAGGCCCATGAAAAGAACCGCCTGCGCCGCGAAAATATCAACCTGCGGCTAGAGATCAACAAGCTGGATAATCATCAGATCGTTGGCCGCAGCAACGAGATTCAGAAGGTGCTGAGCACCGTCAAACGATGGGGAGGCACTGACGAGCACGTGCTTATCTTCGGCGAAAGCGGCACCGGCAAAGAACTGGCCGCCCGCGCCGTTCACGATGCCAGCACCCGCAAAGACAAGCCCTTTGTCACCGTGAACTGCGGCCGACTCGATGTGCACACTGCCGAGAGTGAGCTGTTCGGGCACATGCAGGGGGCCTTCACCAGCGCGAACAAGGCCCGGGCCGGTCTTTTCGAGCTGGCCGACAACGGCACTTTGTTCATGGATGAGGTCTCGGAAATGTCGCTCGATGTGCAGGTGAAGCTGCTGCGGGTGCTTGAGACCGGAACCTTCCGCCGGTTGGGTGGCAGTCGTGACATCCATGTCGATGTGCGGTTTGTCTTTGCCTCGAACAAAGACCTGCAGGGCTGTGTCGAGCGGGGTGTTTTTCGCGAGGACCTTTTCCATCGGATTAACCTGCTGCCGATTGTCATGCCCCCCCTGCGGGACCGGACAGAGGATATCCTGCCACTGGTGATGCACTTTCTCAAAGAGACCCCATTCCGCAGCGGAGAGACCTGGGAGGTCACCGATGAGGCGCTCTCCGCACTCGGCACCCACCATTGGTCGGGAAATGTCCGCGAGCTGAAAAATACCATTCGCCGGGCCTGTATTCTCGCGGTTGAGCCGATTATCACCCCGGATCTCTTCCCCTTTTCCCCTCAGAGGGCTCCATTGCCACAACCCGGAAGCGGGAGCGTGGGGGCTCCGACGACGCCGCTCTGGATGGTCGAAAAAGAACATATTGGCAAGGTTCTCGCAGCGGTCAGTGGCAACAAGAGCAAGGCGGCCAAGATCCTGGAGATCGATCGCAAGACACTCTACACCAAACTTGAACGGTACGCCCTCGACGCATAAACGGCTTCGTGAACGGTTTTACTATGCAGCTGGTTGATACATTTGGTAGAAAAATTAATTACCTGCGGCTTTCAGTCACCGACCGCTGCAACATGCGCTGTCGCTATTGCATGCCTGAAAAGGGCGTCTCCAAGCTGGAGCATGCCGCGGTCCTCAGCTATGAGCAGCTGTTTTTGCTGGCCCAGTCGGCGATTTCGCTGGGCATCAAAAAAATCCGGGTGACCGGTGGCGAGCCTCTGGTCCGCAAGGGAGTTCTGCCTTTTCTTGAACGTCTGGCACAGATTCCGGGCTTGCAGCAACTGGTGCTGACCACCAACGGCTTGCTGTTGCCGGAGATGGCCAGCGATCTGCGCCAGGCCGGGGTCCGGCGACTGAACATCAGTCTTGATTCTCTACAACCGGATGTCTTTGCCCAAATCACCCGCCGGGATGATCTAAAGAGGGTGCTTGCTGGTATTTCGGCCGCTGAACAGCAGGGCCTGCCGGTAAAGATCAATATGGTCGTGATGCGGGGGATCAACGATGGCGAACTGGTCGATTTCGCCCGCCTCACCTTGAAGCGCAACTGTTCCGTTCGGTTTATCGAGTATATGCCGGCGATTCAGGAGGCGAACTGGCAGTCGCTGGTGATGCCGGGCAGTGAAATCCTCGCGAGACTCGCCGACGAGTTCAGTTATTCGCCCGTCGTCAAGGGTGAGCTGTCTGGCCCGGCGCGGGAATATCGGATTGCCGGAGCAAGTGGGACCGTCGGTGTGATCACAGCGCTTTCCGGACATTTCTGTGACGAGTGCAATCGGATCCGGGTGACTGCGACCGGCAAGGCCAAACACTGCCTGTTTTCTGCAGAAGAGCTGGATCTGGCCCCGGTGCTGGCGGACGGCAATCAACAGGTCGTGCAGAAAATGTTACGCGCTCTGGTTGAAGGGAAGCCGGCCATGCATGCCCTGACTCAAGTCGAAGCCGGTCATGCGCCCTTTACCATGGCACAAATCGGCGGTTGAAGGACCGTCGCTATTCGGGAGTCTGAATCAATGTCGGCAAAAGTCATTGCGGTCAATATCAGTGAACAAAAAGGGGAGCAGAAAATCCCGGTTTCTGCCGTTGAGCTCAAGGTGGATTATGGCATCGCCGGGGATGCCCATGCCGGAAACTGGCACCGGCAGATCAGCCTGCTGGCCGAAGAGAGCATCGATAAGATGCGTCAAATGGGGCTGGATGTCGATCCGGGCGCTTTCGCCGAGAATATCACCACCCGTGGCGTCGTATTGACAGATCTGCCGATTGGCGCGCGACTGGCGCTCGATGAAACCCTGCTTGAGGTGACCCAGATCGGTAAGGAGTGTCATAGCCGCTGTGCTATCTATCACCAGGCCGGCGACTGCGTGATGCCCAAGGAAGGAATCTTTGCCCGTGTCCTCCGCGGTGGTCTGGTGCAGGCCGGATCTGTTGTCCAGATTGTCTAGCGGTCGGGCAGAAGAAATATCTGATCAGGAATGACTTATGAGCAGGGCTGCAAAAACTCCGAAAAAGCATGTTCTTTCCGTACGGGTCACAGAAGGTGAATGGCGCTTGCTCCAGCAGGCGCTACGCAAGAGCTCAGTCGATATCTCCACGGTCTTACGCCAGGGTCTGGAGAGCTTCCTCGAGACAGCAAAAAACTCCGGGCGGCCCGCATCGAAACGACCTCCGCGGTGATTCATATCGCCACAGTGTAGAAAAACGCTACGCTTTTGCGGGCAGGCGACGCGCCTGAAGTCGCCCAGCTGACCAATTTCTCTACACTCCCTAAGCTCAGGAACTGTCTTAGGTTTGGCTGCTGTTATCTCGACCACAGGTGAATTATGGATCCGCAGGCCGTCAGATCGCTGTTAACGAAAAATGGCCTTATCCCTCCAGACTTATTAACCATCGCCGTCACGACAAAATGTAACCTTGAATGTGCTCACTGCTGGTTTGAAGCGGGACCATGCCAGTTGCAGCAGGACATCTCGGGTCGAGAGATCTGTAAAGTGCTCGACGACTTTTCTCTCCTTGGGGGCAGGAAGTTGCGCTTGACCGGCGGAGAACCACTGCTGCATCCGGACTGGCAGGGGATTTTCGACCACGCAGTCAGTCTTGGCCTGGAAAAGATTATCCTGCAGACCAATGGCTTGTTGTTGACCGAAGCGCACCTCGCAGCATTTGATCGGGTCAATCCTGAGCTTCTGCAGATCCAGATCAGCCTCGACGGCGCCAGGGGGTCGACTCATGATCTGATTCGTGGGGCGGGGACTTTCAGCCAGACCATCACTCTTTTGGAAGAATTGGTTAAACAGGGTCTTGGAAGCAGGTTGTCATTGTTTTTCACTGAGATGAAGCACAACCTTCAAGAGCTGCCTGAGGTTTTGTCCTTTGCCGCCGAGCTCGGGATTCCATCTGTCAGCAGCGGTTGCCTGGTCGCTTGCGGGCGTGCCGCAGCCGATGACCAGATCGCTCCACCCGAGCCGGGTCAGTATCTGACCATGCTTGATCGGTACCGCAGCGATGAAACTTTCCGTCGCCATTATCGCGCGTTGGGATGTATCGCTTCTTTGGAGTGGTGTCAGTCTGAACCTGCGGCCCAGGGACAGTGTTCATTCGTCAGGACCCCGTACCTGACGGCTGATGGAGTATTGTTCCCCTGCCTGATGTGCCACGCTGAAAAGTTTTCCGTTAATGCGGTCTATGAAAAAGGCCTGCTATGCGCTTTGGCCGAAGGGGCAACAGACTGGGCTGAATTACAACACCTCAGTCGCAACCGTGTTTCGGCGCTTGCCGAGTGTCAACAGTGCCCACTCTTGAAGAGCTGTGCCGGGGGGTGTATGGGGCGGACCTGGGGCAGCTTCGGGGATTTTATGATGGTCGAGGATCGTTGCCAGCAGCGGCGGGCCATACAAGACTGGAAAACCCTTGAGCAAGAATAATCTCATGCGCTGGAGCGTTCTCCCTTGTTTCTGAACAGTGCGCTATGAATCTTCCGCTCCGCAAATTATCCCTGGTTTCACTCACCATGGTTGCTTTCGCCGGCAATTCACTGCTCTGCCGTCTGGCGCTTAAAACAACCAGCATCGACCCCGGCAGCTTTACCTCAATCAGGCTCTTCTCCGGCGCATTGACGCTCTGGCTGCTGTTCCGCTGGCGCGCTTCGTCCAGGCCTCTCAGCGGAAATTGGTCCTCGGCTTTCGTACTGTTTGTCTATGCGGCAGGCTTTTCCTATGCCTACATCAATTTGCCCGCTTCGGTTGGAGCCTTGCTCCTGTTCGCGGCGGTCCAGGGAACCATGATCGGTTATGGCCTCTGGACCGGTGAAAAACTGACCGGCCGACAAGCACTCGGACTTGGTCTGGCATTTGTCGGCCTGATTGGCTTGCTGCTGCAGGAATTTTCTTCCCCGTCGCCGCTCAGCTCGCTGTTGATGCTCAGCGCCGGGGTCGCCTGGGGAATCTATTCTTTGCGCGGCAAGGGGGGCGGTGATCCGTTGTCAGCAACTGCCGGGAATTTTATTCGCGCGTTGCCGTTTGCCGCCCTTTTAAGTGGCGCGACCAGCCTCAATTTATCGCTGGATATTTCCGGGGTCGGTTATGCGGTCGCTTCGGGCGCCCTGGCTTCCGGGCTGGGATACGCCCTGTGGTACGCAGTCGTCCCCATTTTAAGTGCGACCAGTGCCGCCAGCGTGCAGTTGAGCGTTCCGGTCATTGCTGCAATCGGCGGGGTTCTCTTGCTCGACGAGTCAATGACTTTTCGTCTGCTGCTCTCTTCGGTGGCGATTCTCTGCGGAATCGCCCTGGTGACCATGCCGCGGTCTCTCTCCCCCGAAAAGGAGAGCAGGGCCGCTGCAGATCGACTGTAGTTTTTGTCAGATTTTCAATCCCCGCCAAATTTTTTTCAAGTCAATCACTGAAATAAACAATCTCTCATTAATGAATCCGATCAAGTTGCGGTGAAAAACTCCCCACTGTGGAGAATTTCTATACCGTAAAATACCTGTATATTCTGTATCTACGGCAATTAGTGCTTATTTCCTCCCCAGGAACGAATCAAGACCATTTTGTCAAAAACCCCATAATTCAATGTAAGTAACTGATATAAAACAGTGTTCTTACTTGGCACTGGCTTTGCAAATTCGTTGGTTCGACTGTTGATGAGCCTTGGTGACAGAGTGTTCAAATTGAATACAGTCGACACAATGAATCGGTAAAACGTAGTTATTTGGTCAGCTCTTGCGCTGACGAAACACATTGTTACAGCGCATTAGTTAACCGTACCGTACTCAATTAATGTTGCCGTTAGCTTGAGTACCAAACACCACAAGGAGGAAAGAAGATGCCCCATTTCAGAGATGCAAAACGTCAACTGGCCGGTGAAAGGCAAGAGTACCCGATCAAGATGCAGCACGCATATCCTTCCGTGAATATCGGTTGGGGTGCGCACTCCATGGTCGGCAACGATGCCAAAGCTTTGGGCATGACCCGCGCCCTGATCGTGACCACCGGCCTGAAAGGGACCGGGATCGTCGAAACCATTCAGGGTGTTCTGAAGCACGCCGGTGTTGAGTCCGAAGTTTTCGACAAGGCGACCCCGAACCCGAAAGACTTCGAAGTCATGGAAGGCGCCAAGGTGCTGGCCGAAGGTAAATTCGACGGCATGATCAGCATCGGCGGCGGCAGCACCACCGACTGTGCGAAGGCGATCAAGCTGGTTTACAGCCATGACGGCCAGGACGTCCGGTCCTTCGAGGGCGCCTTCAAGGCCACCAAGCCGAACAAGATCCCTCAGTTGGCCATCAACACCACCTCCGGTACCGGTTCTGAGGTCTCCTGCTTCTCGATCATCAACCACACCGAGAAGATGTACAAGATGGCTCTGTTCGATCCGAACTGCACCCCGAGCAAGTCGGTCAATGACCCGCTGCTGCATCAGTGCATGCCGTCCGATCTGGCCGCCTACACCGGCATGGACGCTCTGACCCACGCCGTCGAAGCGATTGCTTCGCGTCTGTGCGTCCAGTCCGCTTACGGTCCGGGCCTCTGGGCGATCACCGAGATCTTCGGCAACCTGCGCCAGTCGGCGATGAACCGCAACAACGACAAGGCGATCGAGCAGATGGTCTGGGCCGAAATGGCCGCGGCCTACAGCTTCAACAGCGCCGGTCTCGGCATCGTTCACAGTATGGCTCACGCCATGGGCGGTCTCTATGACTCCCCGCACGGCCTGTGCAACGCCATCGCCCTGGTCGATGTCTGCCGTCTGAACCTGCCGGCCTGCCCGGAGCGTTTCGCCATGATGGCCCGTGCTGCGGGTATCAACACCGATGGCATGACTGATATGAAGGCCGGTGAGCTGTTCATCGACATGATCCAGGAGTTGAAAGACGACCTCGGCATCACCACCAAGTTTGCCGACCTGGGTCTGCAGGATAAAGATCTGGATGGTCTGTCCAAGTTCGCCGCTGCCGACATCTGCTCAGAAGGCAACCCGGTGGATATCGGTTTCGACAACATGCGCGCCGTGTTCAAGGGCTGCATGTAATTGAATTGATTCTGAAACAGACGTTCTAAGCTGAGGTGAGGAGCCGCTGGCCCCTGGGGATTCCACTCCTGGCGCCAGCGGCTCTCTTATTTGAGTATAATGAAATTGGCCGATTCCTTCGACAAGAGGTTGCTCAATATGACCGAAAAAGACGTAAAAGAACAGCTCCGCTCCGGAGGCTACATCGCTGACGACGCTATTTGCACCGCCGTTTTTCTTGCCTTGCGGATGGAGAAGCCGATCCTGATCGAAGGCCCCCCGGGTGTTGGCAAAACCGGTCTGGCGAAAACCCTCTCCGAAGTCCTGGATTTCCCACTGGTGCGGCTGCAATGCTACGAAGGGATCGACGAAGGCAAAGCGCTCTACGATTGGGAGTACGGCAAGCAGCTGCTCTATACCCAGATGCTGCGTACCCAGCTGGACAACCACCTCTGCGCGGCGTCAGACCTGCGGGATGCGGTCGAGCAGCTTGCTACGGAAGAGAGCCTGTTCTTTTCTGAAAATTTTCTGGTACAGCGGCCGGTTCTGCGCAGCTTCCTCTCGGAAAAACGTTCGGTTTTACTGATCGACGAAATCGATCGTTCCGACGATGAATTTGAGGCCCTGCTGCTCGAATGTCTGAGCGACTTTCAAGTCTCGATCCCCGAACTCGGGGTCCTTGAAGCCAAACAGAAGCCGCTGGCGATTCTCACCAGTAACGGCACGCGGATGATCTCCGATGCGCTGCGGCGGCGTTGTCTCTACCTGTATATCGATTACCCGGAACTGGAGCGCGAGGTGCAGATCGTCCGCGCCCGCTTCCCTGACATCTGCGACGAGCTGGCCCACCAGATGGTCGGTTTTCTGCGCAAGGCGCGCGAGCTCAACCTGCGCAAACCGCCGAGTGTCTCGGAAGCCCTCGACTGGGCCGAGGTCCTGTCAATTCTGCACATCAGCAAGCTGACCCCGGAGGTTGTCGCCAACACCGTCGGGGTGATCTCCAAGCATCAGGCCGACCTGGAGAAAGTCACGGAACTGGCGGCTGAAGAACTGGATTAAGGCGTGGAAAGAATCATCACCAGATTTGTCTCTGAGCTGCGCAAAGAAGGCTTGCGGGTTTCGCCGGGAGAAAGCCTTGACGCGGTCTGCGCTCTGGCCTATGGCGGGCTGGAAGGGCGCGACGCGGTGCGGGCTCTGCTGCGCCTGACGCTGGTCAAGAATGTCCACGACATCCCCACCTTTGATGAGGTGTTCAACCGTTTTTTTCGCAGCTATCCTGAGGGGATGGGTCTCGAACCCAAAGATTTGCTGCATGACGCGATCTTCAGCATCGAAGGGGAGCAGATGCTCGGCACCAACCCCGAGATGGTGAATGAGAATATGACCCTGGCCCATGTTGAATCGGGACTGAGCCCTGAAGACCTGAAAGACCTGATCGGGCTCAAAGAGATCGATATGGATGATCTCGACGGGACCGAAATGCAGATCCGCCTGAAAGGCTATCGTCAGGCGATGGACATGCCACGCCCCTCCATGCGCATGCCGCAGAATCCGGTCACCATGGCGTTCAAGGAGCCGGCCGGGCAGAAGCGCGACATGACCTTCAGTCCGCAGGAGGTCGACGAGATGGAGGATGCTGTCTCGCGGATGCTGCTGCGGTTAAAGAAGGATATCCGCCGGATCAAGAATATGGAGAACCGCGGCAAAATTCACGTGGTCCGCACCATTCAGAAGAATTACCGCAACGGCATGGTCCCGTTTCTGCTGGCGCTGCGTCGTAAACGCAAGCAGAAGCCGCGCCTGGTAGTGCTCTGCGATGTCAGCTTCTCCGTCAGCCACGCCGCCCAGTTCATGCTTTTGCTGCTGCACACCCTGCACAATCGGCTGATGGATGTCCGCAGCTTCATCTTTAACGCCGAGCTGGCCGAGATCACGGAGATGCTCAACAATACGCCGATCAACACCATGCTCGAGAACATCGACAGCGGCAAAATTGTCGATCTGGATGACAACAGCGATTACGGCAAGGTGTTGGTGGCCTTCAAGGAAAGATTTCTCGAAAACCTGCGCGGCCGGCCGGCGGTTATTTTTCTCGGCGATGCCCGCAACAACTACAATAAAGCGAATGACTGGGTGCTGGAGCAGCTGCGCGAGAAAGCCGGCTACATGCTCTGGCTGACGCCTGAAGAGAAACCCTTGTGGAAGCGGGGTGACTGTATTCTCGAAACCTATGGCGCTTACTGCGACAACGTTGAAGTCGTCAAGAGCATTGATGACCTGAACCAGATCGTCGAAGACCTGTTCCGCAATATCTATCTCGAAGAGGAGCACCGCTCGAAGCGTTCGATCGACAAAGTCGAAGCCGAGCAGGAGTATGATTATCGCGATTATTACACCCGAGGTGGCGGGGCGACCCCGGGCTTCGACCCCGATAACCGCCGCCAGTGGTAGCCATGCCGGAAAGGAACCTCCCCATGCAGGAAAGAACAGATGTCGTTAAATTTCAAGGTCAGCCGCTCACCCTGCTCGGCCCGGCACTCAAGGTCGGGGACAAGGCGCCGTCTTTCAGCCTTGTCGACAGTGATCTGAATGCCGTCAGCCTGGGCGATTTTCGTGGAAAAACCAAAATCATCTGCACCCTCCCATCCCTCGACACCCCGGTCTGTGACGCTGAGGTCCGCCGATTCAATCAGGAAGCGATTCAGCTCAACGAAGACACGCTGGTCCTGGTGGTCAGCGCTGATCTGCCATTTGCGCAAAAGCGCTGGTGCGCGGCAGCTGATGTCGATCGGGTCAAAACCCTTTCCGACTATCAGGAGCTCTCCTTTGCGACCGATTATGGGGTGCTGATGAAAGAAACAAAACTGCTTTGTCGGGCCATTTTCGTCGTCGATGGCGAAGACCGTATCCAGCATGTCGAAATCGTTCCCGAACTCAGCGCCGAACCCGATTATGCTGCGGCCCTTGCGGCGGCCAAAAGCCAGATCAAGGTCACTCAGGTCCCTGGTGATGGTATCTGCGGCGGCTATTAAATTGAACATCAGGAGTTTTTATGCCGTGCGACAGTAAAGATCACAGCAAGCATATGTGCGCCATGAGCAGGCAGGGGCTGACCGACTGTATCCGCGAATTGTCGGATAAGCCGGTGGTCGAATGCAGATATTGCGGCGCGAAAGCCAACAGCATCAAAAATATCTGCGCTGCGCACCTGAAGGAGGCGGCGCCCAACGTCGAAGGGGGGCACGGTGCCGCTGATTTCGATGAGATCGGCAAGCCACACGCGGGTTGAAAGCTATTGACATGATTTCAACTCTGGGTCCAGCATAGCCTATGGATCTTCAAGAGGTGAGTTTCCATTTGATAGAAACAGTAGAGAGAAGACGCACATTTTGAAAACTCAGCGTGAGTTGCAGCTCAAAGAAAGCGAACTCAGAAGCAAGATCGAAGAATTGCGTAAGTCTCAGGAAGAGCTCGAGACGTCACGCAACACTTATGCCTTCCTTTATGACTTTGCTCCCGTCGGCTATTTCACCTTCGATCCTGATGGGATCATTCGGTCGGTAAACCAGACCGGCGAACGGCTGTTGAGCGACGACCATTCCAGCTTGATTGATCAGAATTTCGAACATTATGTCAGCGCGGATGATTGTTTTGTCTTCAGCCGTTTTCTGCGCACGGTTTTTACCAGTGGCAAGAAAGAAACCTGCCGCTTACAGCTCATCAGGCCGGACCAGCAGCCCCTGTACGTTCGGATCGAGGCTCAGGTTACAGATTCCGGTGCTGAATGCCTGGCCGTGCTGGTCGATATCACCGAAAAAAAGCTGGCTGACCAGGCTTTGGCGGAAAGTGAGTATAATCTGGCCAAGGCTCAGGAGATGACCCAGCTCGGGTCCTGGAGCTTCGATCCGGCAACCGGGAAAATCCAGGCATCCACGCAACTGCTGCGAATTTTGCGACTTCGCCCCGAAGAGACCACCCAGGAAGCTTTTGCGAGCGTTGTCCACCCGGATGATTACCATAATGTCATGCATCATTTGCGGCTGGGCATTGAGCAGGGGCGCAGTTACGAGATCGAGCATCGCCTGAAGTTTGCCGACGGCAGTGAGCGCTGGGTCTACTCGATCATTGAAACAATGGCCAACAGTGCCGGAACCGTGCAGAGACTTTATGGCACCACCCAGGATATCACCGCTCGAAAGCAGGCCGAAGACGAGCTGCAGAACAAAACCAACGAGCTCCAGGCCATTTTCGATTCGATCTGCGACGGCATCATCGTCTATGACCATGAGGCAATAATTCAGCATCACAATCTGATCGGGTCGCAGTTCCTGACGCCTTCGATTGAAATCGGCAAATCCTGCCGGGAGATATTTCATCCGGAGTCTTCATCGCACCCGCAAAATTGTCCGGTCGAAATAGCGCTGCAGGGGAAGCGGGTCGACATTTCCATGACCTGGCACACGGAAGAGCCGGGTACCAGATATCTCGATGTCACGGCCACGCCGATTCGTGATGCCGTGACCGGCAGGCACCGGGCGCTGGTTTTCCTTCGCGATGTTACCGAGAAGCGACTGCAGGAAATGCACCTGATTCAGGCCGAAAAAATGTCGAGTATCGGCGTGCTTGCGACCGGCATTGCGCACGAAATCAATAATCCGCTGACCTCGGTCGCAGGCTGCGCGGAAGCGCTGCAACGCCGCTTCCGGGATGAGCCGGGTCTCGAGGGGGACAGCCGTCTGGACGCCTTTCCTCATTACCTGCAGGTGATTGTCCGGGAGGTTTACCGCTGCAAAGGGATTATCGACCACCTGCTGAGTTTCAGTCGGACCTCAGAAGGCAGCATCGGTAAGGTCGATTTGAATCTGATTCTGCTTGAGATCATCGAGCTGCTGAAATATCAGCCCGGCTATCAGCAGGTTGAGGTTGTTCCTCAGTTACAGCCCGATCTGCCAGCAATCATCGCAGATCCCTCGGGACTGCGCCAGGTGTTCATGAACCTGTTGGTGAACGCCCACCAGTCGATTGAGGAGCGGGGTCGGGTAGAGGTGAGAACGGAGCAAACGGATGCCTCTATGCTCGCAGTGGTCATCCGTGATAACGGTTGTGGCATGTCCGAGGAGATTATTGAACGGATCTGGGAACCGTTTTTTACCACCAAGGAGGTTGGCAGAGGAGTCGGACTTGGCCTGGCTCTGACCTATAATATTGTCATGGAGCATGGCGGCGATATCCAGTTGACCAGCAAGGTCGGGAAAGGGTCGGAGTTTGTCGTCTCGCTGCCGATCTCGCCGCTCAAACGAGGCTCGAAGGTGCAAGGCGTTTTGCCTCAGAAACGGAAACCTGCCTGAGGGGCAGGGCCGTGCTTATGATTTCCTTTCTGCCCGCCGGCAGCCAGCCTGGCTGATCATTCCAGATAAAACCGGATCGTAACCAGAAACTCCCAGTTCTCTCGTTTGAGTTCCGCCGGAATCGGCTTGAACCGCCCGAGCCGCTTCAGGCTCTTTATCGCCGCCTGATCGAGCCCCCGCCAGCCGGATGATTCTTCGATGCTTATCCGGCTGATCGTCCCGTCTTGACGCAGGGAAAACCGAACTTCGACCTCTCCCTCGCGTCCGCGTCGCCGAGCCGCGTCCGGGTAGGTTTTGTGGCGGGCAATCGCGCGCAGCAGGTCTTGCCGGTAATCATCTTCTAATTTCAGCAGCTCTGACTCAGCAGACGGCTGCGAACCTCCGAGCGGACTTTTGTCCTGACTTGTCGCTGCGGCAGGTTGCGCCGCAACATTCCCCGGCGCGGCCACTGGGTCTCTTTGCGAGAATTCAGGAGGTTGCGGCGCAGGCGCGGGCGTGGCAACGTCTTTGTGTTTTGTGATTATGTCTATGCGTCTCTGCTTCGGTGCCGGCGTTTCAGGTTTGAGTCGGGGAGCAGGCGCGGGAGAGGCCGCTCTCTCCGGTTTTTTTTCAGGCGGCGGAGTCGTTGTTTCAGGAGCTGGTTTGCGCTCTACTGGAAGCGGCAGAGGCCGCTTCGGCCTGGCTTCGACAGCGACTGGCGGGGCTTGCGGCTTTGGCTGGGCGAAGGTGACTTGCAACCTTTGCGGCTCGGACCTGCCTTCATCCAGGTTCGGTACAGAGATATGGCTGATAGCATAGAGCAGCGCTGCGTGCAACAAACAGGAGAGCAGGGGGCAGGCCAGCCGGGTAAACATATCTTGAGAGAAATTTTTACCGCTATGCAAATCTCTACGACCCATCTTTTAGATGTTAGAAGCAGACAGATCTACAGACAAGGACAGGGACAGAACCATCAACAAACGGAAATATTAGTCACCACATCCGCCCAGCTGCACCGGACGGCTGATTCCGCATGAATCCCCGTCAGAGACTGAACCGTAAAGACATGCCCGCATAAACATTCATTTCCGGTGCCGGCTCAAAGAAACGGTTATTGGCTTCATTGACGCGCACCGCTCCCATGTACTTTTTATCAAACAGATTGTTCACGCCGCAGAAAGGTGTCAGTTCTGCACCGGCCAAACTGAACGTGTAGCCCAGGCGTAAATTTGAAACGGCGTAACCGCCAGCGGCATCCGAGTTGGCATTGTCTACGTAGACCTTGTCCACCAACTGGGTGTCCCAGATGCTGTAAAGCCCCGAGGGATGGTAGTAGGCGAGTTCCAGGTTCGCCGTTTGCTCAGGAATGCCGGGGAGCTTGTTGCCTGCGAAAGACGTTCCCATGTCATCGGTAAAGCGGCTGAACTCAAAGTCGGAATAGGTATAGGCCAGAGAGATGTTCAGCCCCTTTAACGGCTGTGCGGAGAGGGCCGCTTCAACCCCCTTGCGGACCGTCTCACCTGCGTTGATATAATAATCAGAGCCGGCCGGGTTTTGTCCGGCAAGGATCAGTTCATTGTCCGTGTCGATCCGGAAGACGGCCAGCTCATAATTGACCTTGGCTGAAATGGCGCCCTTCACCCCGATTTCATAATTGATTGCCGTTTGCGCATCCAGCGAAGGATTGAAGCCGCCCGCCGCTGTCGGGTTGGCAAATTCGCGGCTGCTGGGGGTTTCAAAAGAGGTGCCGATGTTGCCGTAGATATTTACCGCGTCATTGACCGTCCAGAGCAAACCGGCCCTGGGGCTGAATTCCGTGAAGGTGATTTTCCCGGAATCATCGGTCGCGTCGACAAAATAGTTGTCGCTGAAGTCGAACTCGACTTCGTCATATCTGGCCCCAAGGGTCAGCTCCAGAGAGTCGGTCAGGCTGAACTCGTTCTGGAGGAAGATTCCCCAGCTGAAGACATCTTCATCCTGATCAAGAGACTTTGGCCCGACCACCGAACTCTCAACGATGTTGGTGAAATTGACCCGATCGTCCTTTTGCTGGTCGATATCGACCCCGAGCGTCAGGCGGTTCTTGTGGCCGTAAAGCTCGTCCGTGTAACTGTACTGACCGCCACCGCCGACGAAAAAGCGGTCCAGGCCGACGATCCCGCCCGATGGCGTGACGCCCAGCCCGCTGAAATCGCCAAACGGCAGGTTGGCGTTGAAGTTTCTGAAAACGTAATAATTTCTCAAAATGAAGTCATGTTTTTCGCCGATCGATTTGTTGTAGAGCAGCCCGATCTGCTGCTGCTCCACGGTCTCTCCGGCATCAAACCGAAGGTTGTTTCTTTGCGCCGCCTTCGGGTTGGAAAAATCCACGTTGAATGCGTTGCCGGTTCTGACCAGCCCGCCGGGATCGTTGGCTTTTGGAGAGTCGACCAGGTTCAGGGTCAGGGTGAAATCGGAGCTGTCGTCGATGGTGTAGCGGAATTTCGCATTGACCAGAAAATTTTCCGTTTCACTGTGTTCACGGTATCCGTCCAGTTCGAACCTGGAGACGTTGATCAGATAGTTGAGCTGGTCTTTTTGCCCGCCAAATTTCAGCTGATGTTTTTGGAAGTTGTAGGAACCGAAGCTGGTGCGCGCCTCGATAAACGGTTCATCCTCAGGGCCATCTTCGGTATACAGGTTGATCACTCCGCCTGAAGCGGTTCCGTATAATGAAGAGGCCGGACCGCGGATGACTTCGATGCGATCAAGCGATCCGATATCGATGCTGTCAACTCCGCCTTGGCCATCTGGCAGGGTTGCGGGAATCCCATCCACATAAAGCTTGATCCCCCGGATGCCGAATGTGGCCCGGGAGCCGAATCCGCGAATCGAGATGCGCAGGTCCTGGGCAAAGTTATAGCGGTTCTGCATGAACAGGCCCGGGACCTTGACCAGCGCCTCATCGATCCCGACCTGTTGCCGCCCGTACTGGATATCATCGATCGAGACGTAGCCGACCGACGCCGGTACCTGGTAAAGCGGTTTTTCGACGCGGGTCGCTCTGACAGTGAGATCTCCCAGATATTCCGCCTGCTGTTCGTTTTCGGCGCTGGCGGTACCAGGACAGACCACGAAGAGAGCAGCCAAGGTCAGATGGGTGATTGCCATTTTCCTGAGTCGCATCATTCTCGGCTCCTTGTTGGTTTCGGGTGGAGAGACTATCTCGCCAATCAAACTGCCGATCAAAAAAGCAGACAATTGCCGGCGGGCAGAGAGTCATTATACAGGCTGAGTGCGCGCTGAAAACTTGGGCGCAGCAGGATCAGCTTCAGCTTCTCTTTGATAGCAGGAAAACGTCCCAGGCACGCGCGGCCTTCCGGTGTCTGGTCCATCTGCATCAGAATCGGGGCGATAAACAGGTCAGCCAGGCTGAGCTGGTCGCCGGCAAGGTAGTTGCTGCCGTGGTAAGTTTCCGCCAATTGCGCCATTGCCCGTTCAATTTTCGGCATGGCCGCGGCAATGACCTGCTTGTCGGGTTGCCCCCCCGGGCCTCTCGGGAAGACATACTGACTGACCAGCTGGCTGATGCAGGGGGTGTGAAAATAGCAGTTTATAGCGCTGATCCATTGCTCCATCCGGGCTGCGGCAAGGGGCTGCTCGGGGACCAGGGACGTCCCCGCAAAAACCTGGTCGATGTAGCGACAGATGGCAGATGTTTCGTACAGTTGCACGCCCGCCACGGCGACCGCCGGGATCCGACAGAACGGGTGCCAACGCTGATGTGCAGGGCTTTGCAAGGCAGCAGGGGTATCATGGCCTGCAACCTGCAACCGGTAGGGTGCGTTCTTCTCCTCACAGGTCAGAATGGCCGTCTGTACGTAATGGCTGATGGGGGTGCCGATGATGGTTACCATGGAGTGATCCGTTTTCAAGAGGTTTGCTGTCTGCATCACACGGCCGGACAGATGTGGCTTAAGTTTTGTAAGTAAAGATTATAACTCAAGAGTTGCTGGTCAGCGAGGTTAATTAAACCACGGCGGGGAAGAATTGTCATTGCCCATCCCGCGTGATGCTGGTTTATTGTCTGCACGCGACGAAACAACGAATCGGGCCTGCGCGGTGGAAATTCATGCAGCGCCATCTTGATTTCGAATCCCAAAACAAGCGGAGGACCCGGATGCAGAACGATTTGTTCAATCTTGGCGGCCAGCAGGCCCTGGTCACCGGCGCAGGTGCCAATGGCGGGATCGGGCATGCCATTGCCCTGGGTTTGGCCCGGGCCGGAGTCAGGGTCTATCTGGCCGATAACGATCAGTCGGGGCTGGAGCAGACTCTTGAAGAGATTCATTCCCTGGGCGGCGAGGCGCAGGCAAGACTCTGTGATATTGCCAGTGAAAAAGAGGTTCAGGGGTTGTTCCAATGGCTCGATCAGTCGGGCACCAGGTTGGACCTGCTGGTGAATGTGCCCTTTGCCTTTCCCAGCCGTGCACGCCCCCACCTGTTGGAGCTGGCTGACTGGCAGCAGACCCAGCAGGTGAGTGTGGAGGGCTATTTTCTCTGTTGCCGGGCGGCGATCGAACGCATGATGCCGTTGCAAAAGGGGTGCATCATCAACGTCGGCTCGAATGCCGGTGTCGCGGCGCTCGGCCGCGGGGCCATGGCCTACAGCTGCGCCAAGGCGGCGGTGCACCAGATGACCCGGGAGCTGGCGGTTGAATATGCCAGAGACGGGATTCGGGTAAACGCCATTGTCCCGGCCCAGACCTTGACACCCGGCCTCAAAGGTCACTTGCAGAATCAGAGCTTCAAAGATCAGGTGCTGCCGCGAATCCTCGCGGGCATCCCCATGGGGCGCTTGCTGGACCCTGAGGAGATGGTCGGCCCGACGCTGTTTCTCGCCTCTCCGGCGGCGGCAGCGGTGACTGGAATCCTGCTGCCGGTGGATGGTGGCAATCTGGCCTTGAACGCCGGCGGCGGCGATTAGCCCCGTCGAGCGCTCTGACTCTCACGCCATCTGAATCAATCCGTTGGCGCCATCGAGGCGAATCCGGTCGCCACTCTGCAGCTGCGCTGTTGCACCCGGCAGCACCGCCGCGGGAATGCCCCGCTCGCGAGCCTGACAGGCGCTGTGGGCAAGCAGCCCCCCAGTCTCGACGATCAGCCCGCCCAATTCCCCCAACAGAGCAGAGAGCCCCAAATTGAGCGAGGGGATCACCAGGATCTGCTCGGGTCCGAGCTCCATTTTCATTTGACCGGCCGCTTCCAGCGTTTCAACAACACAGGCGGTCCCTTCGATGATGCCGGGGGACACCGCCTGGCCACGCCAGGAATTCGCCGAATCGAGAGGTTGTTCAGCGCCTAATTGTTCGAGCTGGTCCTCGAATAGCACCGCGGGGAGCCGATGTTGATGTGCCAGAGCACTGGCCAGCTGGCGGTCTTGCCGGCGTTGGGCGATGATCTCAGTCCAGCCGTCGGGCGTTTGGCAGCCGCTGCCGAGCTCCTGAGGGCGCAGATAAAAGATATCCCCTGGCTGCAGTTTGAGACGGGTCTCAATTTCCAGCAACGTGGCCCGCAGCAGAGCATATTCGGCAAGGAAGACGTATTTGACATGTTCCCGCAACGGCAGAAACCGTTGCGCCAGCCTGAGGTCCTGCCAGAAATCGGTGTAACTGCCACGCGGCAGCTTTCGACAGAGCGCTCGCTCGCGGCCGAGCCGCTTGGCTCTCAGCTCTTGCAGCGAGCGTTCCGTGGGTTTCGGCTCAGCAGTGCGCTCGCGCAACAGTTCCAGCAACGGCTCCGGGTCTTCTTGATAGCGCGGCAGGGAGACTTCCAGTTCATTGGTGGCAAAATGCCCATGGCGCTCCAGATAGGCGTCCAACGTCAGACACCCGTCGCGCACCTGCTCCAGGTCGCGATATTGATCGCTGATCGGGGTTCGCTGCAGCCCCTGAAACAGCTCCGCCAGATAGCCGCTTTGCTCCTGCTCACCCACCCCCTGCAGACGGACCCGGCAAAGATCGTAAAAATAGAAGCCGAGACGGGCAACGCTGACAAACACGCTGCAGGTTTCCTGCTGCAGATGCGCGACCAGACGCTCAAATCGACTGACCAGCTGCGGCAGGTCAAGTTCGCTCAGGCAGATCGCTTGGTTCTGCTGCAGGTTGTCACGCCAGCGCTGTTCCAGGGCACCCATCGCCTGGTCGTCGAACCTGGCCGCGTGCTTGCGTTGCAGCCGGTTGAAGTCGGTCTGTGCCTGCACGCGGGCCAGGGCTTCTTCCGCTGGATACAGCTGTTCTGCCTGCTCTGCGCTCAGCAGCTGTTCATAGAGGCCCAGCTCCGGATAGTTCGCCAGCGACGGATTTTGTTCCACGCGCTGATGGATTCGCTCAATCGGCTGGCTCAGCCCGGTGTCATAAGTCTGGGCGTCGATTTCGAGGAGAAAAAACGGCTGGCCGGCAACCAGCTGAAACAAGCCTTCACCGGCGTCCGCAGCGACCCGGTAGCCTAAACGCCGCCGACCCCGGGCAATCGCCCCTGAGTGGCCGGCGAAAATCTGCTCAAATAATCCGAAGCTCATCGGCGTCGGGGAGGGGAGCAGTTCGGCGATGTTGCCGTTACTGAGGATGCTGCAGGGCTGCTTGATGCGGCCCCACAGGCGGAGTGCCGAGAGTTTCTTCAGCAGCGACTGGCGCTCCCGGGCGATATATTGGTCGAGTTGCTGTTCATGATGGGCGCGGCTGGTGATCGGTCGTGCCTGCAGCAGCTGCAGTCCGCCAGCGTCGAAGGCGAACTCGATATCGACCGGCATCCGTTCATGCTGCTCAACCCGCTTTGCTAAACGATTCAGCTGCAACAGCTGTAAATGACCGAGAGTCGATTGATTCTGTTGGGACGCAGGCAGCGGCAGTCGTCCGACGCTGGTTTCCATCCAGGGCTGCGGTGCCAGGAATTGTTTGATGAGCCGGCCCTGGCGATCCTGCACGTAGTGGTCCGGGGTCAGCTCCCCCGACGCCAGGGGTTCGCCGAGCCCGAAGATGGCATTGATGTGGATCTGGTCCCGATTGCCCGAGATCGGATCGGCGCTGAACAGAATCCCGGCGCTGGTGGCGTCGATCTGGGCCTGAACCAAAACCGCCATGGCCGCCTCATCCTTTTGCCGATGCAGCCGCCGATAGCGCCGTGCCGGTTCGCAGTTGGCGGCCATAAAACAGTTGGCGATCGCGGTTAGCAGGTCGTCTTCGTGGCGGATGTTCAGATAAGTCGGGTAGATTCCGGCAGCGCTGGCTTGCTGCAGATCTTCATCCAGCGCCGAGCTGCGCACTGCAACCGTCGACAGGTTCAGCGCCCGATGCAACCGCAGGATCTCCTCGCGCAATTCTCCGGGCAGACCAGCAGCAGAGCCCTGTACGGCTCGGTAACGCTGATAGGCCGAGATGGTGATGCAGTAGCCGGTCGGAACCTGGAACCCGGCCTGCGCCAGCTGCGCCAGGCGATAAGCCTTTGCGCCGACCCAGTCGCGCGCCGGCGGACCGACCTCTGCCAGGGAGATGGCCCAGGGGATCTCCGCGACAAAAGCCGCAGGACAGGCGCTATCAACCGGCAACGGCAGCATGTTGAACCCGACTGTCATCGCGGCGGCTCCGCTCGGTGCGCCAGCGGTAGCGAATCTGTTCCCATTCATCGGCAAACCCTTCCAAATTCTCTCCACCCTGCAGCACGTGATCGAGCGCGCGCCGATAGAAGTTGACAATCTCGCAGACCAGCGGTATCGAACGCTCGCGGCCGGGAATTTTGAAGCGGCTGACCCCCAGCTCGACATAGTGAGGCAGTTCCCACAAAAGCAGCTCCGTGGTGCCTTTCAGCGTTGGCGTCTCGGCTTGTGTCTCGCGGTCGATCTGCAGGTCCCACTCGGCCCGGCAGATGCGATGGCAGCTTCCGCCCCGGCTGGCGCTGCCGATGCAATGGTTCTTGTTCTCGGCGTCCCGGTAATGGTCGATATGGAAATAGCTGCTCGAATAACAGCGCCCCGGACAGATGCGACCCGGCTTGGTTGCCTGGAAGAGGAACGCCTCCAGGGCCATGTCGGTCTGCTGGCTGATCTGGCGGATCTCCTCGACCCCCCAGCGGTAGGGGATGACGACGATATTTGCGCCCAGGTCGTTATAAAACTTGATGTCGTTGATATTGAAGACCCCGGCGGTGACGCTGACGTGGATTTCCAGCCCGGGGAAGTGTTTATGAACCAGCTGGATACAGCCCGGGTCACAGAGCATCAGGCCATCGATGCCCCGCGCGACAAACGTCTCAACTTTACGGAGAAACTGCGGGATCTCTTCCGGGCAGGGCATGACGTTGACCGCCAGCCGGATGTCCTTGTTGTGCTGGCGCCCGTAATCGATGACCTCGAAAATCTCCTGGTCGCTCAACTCGTCGCTTTCCGGTCGGCGGCTCCAGCCTTTCGGGCCGATAAAGACTGAATCGGCCCCGCTCTGCAGGGTGGCCAGCGCCATCTCTTTGCTGCCTCCGGGGCCCATCAGGACTGGCATGGCAAAACATCCTTGAGAAAACTGGGGGAATTGTCTGCGCTCACCGGGGGGAACCACTCAGGGTTCGGGGTGACCACAGATCGGCTATCCATTTGTGCAATCAGATCATGTAGTCGCATCAGGTCCCCCCAGTCGGTCGCTGACCATGTGGTGACCATCCGTCTTTGCCAGCGGCTATAAAGTGTACTCGAATCAGCGGCTGCGGCATCTGCTGCCGGGACACCGCTCACGGCTGACCAGAGTTCGGGTTGGCTGGTCAGCGCCTCGACCGCCGCGCCATAGGCCCGGCAAAAACCTGCGATCACCTCTGGGTGGTGGTTGATAAAGTCATCCCGGAAGACAAAAAATGTCGTCGCGGGAGAAGCGCCCGTAAGCGATTCAACCAGGTCGACCAGGTCGCAGACTTCATGCAGGCCGGGTGATTTGAGGATCTCAGGAATCCGGTGCCAGAAAATGATCGCGGCATCGACCAGGCCGTTTTTCAGTTGTGACTCCAGCTCTATTTTGGATGGGACAATGATCGTCTCGCAATACTCGGCCGGGTCGAAATCATGGTTTTGTTTCACCCAGGCGCGCAGCACCTGCCAGTTTTTATCGGTCTCCCGCAGCAGGCCGATGCGGCGCTGCTGCAGCTGCGACAGGCTGGCGATTCCGGCGGACTCGTGGGCGATCAGCCCGCCCATGATCCGGCCGTAGGGGAATACCGCACTCACGCTTGTGCCGGCGGAGCGGGCGCGGCAGATGGACAGCCAGTCGGTGTCGATCAGGTCGATCTCGCCGGCCAGCAGCGCCGCCTCCGGGGAGGTGCGGCGCGCATCTCCATGCTGCTGGTGCAATATCAGATCGAGCTCAAAACCGTTGCGCCGGTCGAGCTGCAGGTTCTGGATGGTCTGCATGATCCAGCGGGTGCTGCCGGTGGTTTCAAATCCTGCCTTGAGCCTGGTGAGTGTCTGGCTGCTCATGGACTTTATGTTCCTTCCGTCAGCGACTGTTTTTCCTGCCCGTATTGATGGGCGCGAGACATCAGCGAATCGACCCGACGGCTTTTAGCCATCACCCAGCGCTTGCGCAGTTCAAGCATCTCCGCCTGGTAGATCGACATGTCGGTCTGGCTGCCGTCGAGGACGCCGTCGATCACCCGGCGATAAAAAGCGACCAGCTCGCAGATCATCGCCGCGGGCCGCTCGCGCCCGGAGAGTTTGAAACAGGCGACGCCGCTCTCAATCATCTCCGGGATTTCGTTCAGCAACAGCGTCGCGTCGCTGCGCAGTTTCAACGCCTGCCGTTCGCTGTGGCTGGGGCCGAAGTCCCAGGGCTTCTGGCAGACCCGGTAACACTCTTTGGCGCCCCGGTTGGCGCTGCCGAAGAAATAGTCTTTGCCTTCCTGTTCGGTCCAGCCGCGGAACTTCAGGTAGCTGCTCATGATACATTTGCCCGGGCAGATCTTGCCGGTTTGCACCGGCTCGAACAGGAACACTTCCTGGGCGATATCGCTGCGCCGCGCGATCGCCTGGATCTCTTCGGCACCCCAGCGATAGGGCAGGATGATGACGTCGGCGCCGAGCTCGCGGTAAAAACAGGCGTCCTCCAGGTTGGTGATGCCGCTGCCGATGCTGACGTGGATAATCGCCTGGGGAGCCAGCTTGCGGATCGGCGCGATAGCGCCGGGGTCGGAGACGATAAACCCGGCCGCGCCCAGTTCGGCAAAGCGTTCGATCGCCGCCAGCCACTGATCATATTCCATCGGGCTGGGGAAGGTGTTGAACACCACCCGAACGTCGGCGTTGTTGGCTTTCGCGTGGGCGATCGCCTCAGCGATCTGCGCTTCGGACATCTCCAACTCATAGGGGCGGCGGCTCCAGCCCAGCGCGCCGACATAGATCGAGTCAGCGCCGGCATCGATGGCGCCAATCGCCATTTCGAGCGAGCCCCCGGGGGCGAGCAGGCGGCTCATAGGCATTGCCCGCCGATATAGTGCTGGCCGGCGTTTTCGAAGAAGTAGCCGTTGCAGAGGCCCATCCTGGCATGGGACGAGAGGGTTTGCATGGCCTGGTCCAGATTGTCCTGCTGCTGGCCGGCGCTGATGCGATCGAGTTCCTGACGATAGACCGCACCGACGGTGCCGGCATAGTCGACCGATTCGCCCAGATTCTGTACATGAAAGTGGCGCAGCCCCTGTCCGACCAGACTCTGCAGGTGCTCGAGCATGCACAGATCTTTGCCGCTGAGGGTCATGCGGCCGGTATCTTTGAGCGACCAGTCCCCTTCGGTGCGGTGCAGCCAATGCTCTTCGGCGCAGGCGTAGTTGCAGGCCCCCTTGCTGTCAGGGTTGTGCTCGATGATAAAGCAGGTTTCAGAAATCACCAGGGGCATTTTTCCGTGGACCGGAACCAGTACATCGATCGGTGTCTGCTCCTTGATGTAAACGATCTCTTTCAGGCTCAGTTCAGGGTTCGGGTAGACCCGCTCAACTCCGTAGTCTTTAAGGACCCGGGCGGTTTCGTGGGTGTAGAGATTGCCGAAAACCCCCAGATGAACCGGAACCTGGTTGTCCAGCTCTTTGAGCATGTGCAGAATCCCCATATTGTGAACTTCGATAGCATCGATCGGCAGTTTGCCGGCCTGCTGAATAAACTCCTGCAGCCACTGCAGGTCGTCGTTCGACGGCACGGCATAGAGGCGGACATAGCATTTTTTGCCCCACTTCCGGACCGTCTCGACCCCCTTGGCCAGTGCTTCGAGATTGGTGGAGAAATTCTCCGGATACTCGGGGCAGGAGAAATCCCCCAGGTAGAGGGCATCGTAGGCAGAGTAATCGCCTGCGTTCAGCTGCTTCGGATTGCAGATACCGGTTGAGAGTTCGTACATGAATTTGCCTCCCCTTTGAAGCTGGTAGAAATTATAAAAACACCCAGTTTCAATGGCTTAGGATTAGTTTTCTGTCAGCTTGCTGTAACTGTCTCGGCGCCGCCGCGCAAAGCCTCGCCGATCAAACGGTGGTCGCGACGACCGCGTTCGGTGCGCCAGCGCTCCCGGAGCTGCAGCAACGGCTCGGCAAAGGGCTCCAGGTCGGGGTTGTCCTGCTCCTGGATGCGGTCGACGACCCGGCGGTAGAGACGGACGATTTCCCTGACCAGGTCGGTGGAGCGATCTCGGCCAGGAACCTTCAGGCAGTCGACGCCGGCCTGCAGGTAGGCGGGCAGCTCATGCAGCCACAGGGCCGGGTTCTCTTTGATGGTGATGGCTTCATCGAGTTCGCCGGTCTGGTCGATAAAATCCCACTGCGTCTGGCAGACCCGCAGGCAGTCACCGCCACGGCTGGCGCTACCGAAAAAATGATCCTTCCCCTGGGCATCGACCGAGCGCTTGAAGCTGAAATAACTGCTCATCATGCATTTCCCCGGACAGATCTTGCCGCCGGAGGGGGTCTTGAAAAGAAAAACTTCAATGCCGGCGCCGACCTCGGCTTTGATCCGGGCGATCTCCGCCACGCTCATCCGGTAGGGCAGGACCACATAGGTGGCGCCCATCTGCTGAAGGAACTTGACGTCTTCGTAGTTGGTGATGCCGAAGCCGACGCTGGTGTGGATATCGATCTCCGGCAGGCGCTGCCGGGCCAGCCGCATCAGGCCGATGTCAGAAATCATGAAGCCCTTGGCCCCCCAACGACTGTAGCGCTCGATATGCTCCAGGAACAGCGGGATTTCCGTCGAACTCGGCAGGGTGTTGAGAACGATCCGCACCTCCTGGCCGCGCTTGCCGGCGTAGTCGATCACCTCTTGAATGTCGTTGTCGTCCAGTTCGTCGCGGGCGCCACGGCGACTCCAGCCTTTGACGCCGACGTAGGTCGCTTCGGCCCCTTCATCAAGCACCATTTTGGCCATTTCAAGGGTTCCGCCAGGCGCCATCAATATCGCCATAATTATTCTCCTGAACAGGGTTGGGGTGGAACGTTCGCGCTGTTTTCGGCAAGCGGAAACCAAGGCTGCTGCTGGAGCTCTTTGAGAGCGTTCAGCAGTCGTTCGATGGCTTCGGGACTCCCGATAGTGACCCGGATGAACTCATCCAGGCCGAAGCGATCCAGGGGTTTCACCAGCAGGCCATGGGCCAGCAAGGTTTCTGCCGTCACGTTGCTGCGGCCACAATGCAGCAAGATAAAATTTGTCTCTGAAGGCAGGTGTGCAATGCCGAGATCGCGCAGCCCGCTGCAGAGTTTCTGCCGGCCCTTCAGGGTGCCCTGCACGCCTCGCCTGAGATGCTCCTGATCCATGAGCGCGGCCAGGGCCGCGGCTTGAGCGAGCCGGTTGACATGGAACTGCTGCCGCTGGCTGGCCAGCTGGGTGATGACTGCCGGGTGCCCCAGGGCATAGCCGATGCGCAGTCCGGCCAGGCCGTAGGCCTTGGAAAAAGTGCGCAGGACAAGCAGGTTTTCACGCTGCCTCAGAAGCTTCAGGCTTTGCTCTGGATCGCTGCTGTATTCAGCATAGGCCGCATCGAGCACCACCAGGATCTGTTCCGGAATGTCGCTGAGCCATTCGGCAATCTCTTCCCGGTCAAGCTGCAGACCGGTCGGGTTGTTAGGGTTGGCGAGGATGATCAATGACGTTTTCTCGCTGATCATCGCCAAGGCCGCCTTGAGGTCAAACTGCCAGTTGCTCAGGCCGGTTCGGATAACCCGGGCGCCGGCCCGGCTGGCGGTGGAACCGTAGGGCAGAAAAGCCGGACTCGGGATGATGACCTCGGCACCCGGTCGCGCCCATTGCCGGGCAATCAGGTCGATCAGTTCATTGGAGCCATTGCCGAGCATGATCTGCTCTGGGCTGAGCTGATACTTTGCCGCCAGGGTTTGACGTAACGGCAAGCCGCCATGGTCGGGGTAGCGATGCACCTGCGCGGCTTCTCTCTGAATCGCCTCAATCGCTGCGGGTGATGGCCCCAGGGGATTTTCATTGTTCGCCAGATCGATCAGATCGGTGACGAGCCGGGGTGCAAAGGCGGCTGCTCTTGTCATGCTGCACCTGCCTTTTGCCCAGCCTTGGGCGCAGGGGGCCGGGCGGCAGTTGTGATATCAGATCGCTCCTGGCTCTTGCAGACCCCGTTGTTGAGGCTGCCGATCCCCTCGATGGTCACTTCCACCTGGTCGCCGACGGTGATCGGCCCCATGCCGACGGGAGTGCCGGTCAGCACCAGATCGCCAGGTTCCAATGTCATGACCTGGGAGATGAAGGCGATCAGCTCGGCCACGGGGAATACCATGTCGGCGGTGTTCGAACTCTGGCGGAGCTGGCTGTTGAGGCGGCTTTCGATCTTCAGTGCGGAAGGATCGACCTCGGTCTCCACCCAGGGGCCGATCGGGGTAAAACCATCAAAGGACTTGGCAACGCCGAAATTCTTTTCCCGCTGCAGGATGTCCCAGGCGGTCACGTCGTTCGCACAGCAGTAGCCACGGATATAGTCGGGAGCCTGCTGCGCTTTGATCTGCCGGGTCCGCTGGCCAATCACCACCCCCAGTTCGGCTTCAAAGTAGACCTCCTGACTCTGTGGCGGGTAGGGGATGTCGGCCCCGTTGGCGAGTAAAGACGAAGGCGGCTTGAGGAAGATCAGCGGACTGCTCGGCAAGACGTGCCCTTGCTCCTGATGTTGTCGATAGTTGAGGCCCGCGGCGACAATCTTGCTTGGCGAAACAGGCAGGTGCGTGACAAGTTCATTCAGCGCAAACTCTCTTTGCACGCCCAATTCTTTTACCCGACCAGGCAAGATCTGCCCTTCGAACAGTCGCCCGTTTATGGAGAACCGACCGATTTTCAAGGGCTGCCTCCGTAGCCGGGAGACGTCAGACGCCCATGCTCGTGGTAGTACTCTTGAATTGACGCGACCAGCACCGGGTGCGGTTCCGCAATCGGCCGCTGACGCTTAATCAGGTAATGGGCCTCCGTGAGAGGCAGCCCCAGGCTTTCATGAAGAAAGCAGGCAGCGATCGCTGGCGAGCGGGAGATGCCCATTTCGCAATGAATCAGCACCCGGCGACCTTGTCTTTGCTGATCTTCAATAAATTCCATGCAGTCCTGAATTGCTGCGCCTGGCAAAGGTATGCGATCTTGAATCAGCACGGTATGTTGAGGGATCTGCAGCCCAGGGGTGGTTGCAGTGAGGCTCAGAACGGCGCCGATTTCATGGTTAAGGAGTGCTGCTTTGTTTTCGGCGCTCACCCGACTGCCTATCGCGAGATGGTCGCACACGAGACTTATCTTCATATCAGCTGCTTGTTCCATCGAATGATCCTGACTGTGTTGTTTAGATGATCGCTCGCGACTTTATATTTATTGAGACGTCTGGTTCTGATCGGTTTTTTTCAACATGACAAGCGACTGCAATCCAGGTGCCATTTTGTAGAACGTCGGTTGATTTTAAATATCATTCAATATCAACAGCTTATGAAATTGTCTGATTTGATGTTTTGGATAAATGGGAATGATATTTTATTGCCGCTGGGGAGAAAATCATCAGCCATGGGGCTGGATTTGCGATTGATCGGCCGCCATGCGTAGCATTTTTACCCAGTCGGGCAATTTCACCGCCACACAACTTGAACAGCTGAAAAATATTCTTGAGCGGCCAGCATTGTTTATTGGCATGCCAGGTTTGGAAATTTCGCCGTTCATCGCCAATGAGAGAGGATTTCGGAGAGTCATCATCAATAGCGTTTTTCCAGGCCTGCTTTCGACTCTTTTTGTGAAATGAAGGCTGACACCATATAGATTTGGCTGAAGAGCGGTGCAGACCTTTACTGGAACAATCCTTGACGGTGTTGAAAAATTTCGATGAATAATTCCCCAGTGTAGACATTCTCTATAGTGGCTTGGGCTCGACCTGCCAGTAACTTTCTGGGCGAGTGAAGGCTTCATGCCCATATTTCTTTACTAGGGAACTCAGAAAACGCTATCAATTCCAGTAAAATGCCGCCCAAAAAAATTTCATAGAACATTGTTATTGTTCTGGCACTGCACTTGCTAACTTGCTGACAGGGGTCACAAGAAAATGCAAATTCACCTAGTTTTGGCGAATTAAATCCCTATAAAAACTAAAAGGGGGCAGCAGATAAGTCGTGACTCAAAATTGACATTTTTACCAGGCCTGAGATAATTGCACAGATAATCACATCTGTATAATTAAAGGCCAAACAATGTTTTTCCCACTATTAAAGAGGGAGGAAAGGCTGGTCAGATGAAGCGTAAATTTTTCGACAGCAGAACAGGTTTGGGGGTAGTTTTCTTTGCTCTTATCGGGATGCTTGTCTCGAGTTCGGGAGCCGATGCGGCAAAACCTGTCACCGCAGCGGATATCCTGAATGATGCAAAGACCGCCGAGGACGTGGTGACTTACGGCATGGGGCCTCACGTTCAGCGTTACAGCACGCTGAATGAAATCAATACTGAGACGGTAAAGAAGTTGGCCCCTGCCTGGACCCTGTCGTTTGGCGCCGAGAAGCAGCGTGGCCAGGAAGCGCAGCCGATGGTTCATGATGGCAAGATCTACGTGACCGCGTCCTATTCTCGTGTGTTTGCCGCGGATGCCAGAACCGGTGAAGAGATCTGGGAATATAATCACCGCCTGCCGGAGGGGATTCTGCCGTGCTGCGACGTCATCAACCGCGGTAACGCCCTGTATGACAACCTGGTGATCTTCGGTACCCTGGATGCCATGCTGGTGGCCCTCGATCGGGATAACGGCAAGGTCGTCTGGAAAGCGAAGACCGATGACTATAAAGCCGGCGTCTCCATCACCATGCCTCCGTTTATTACCAAGGACGGCAAGGTCGTCGTCAGTAACGCCGGTAGCGAATTCGGCGCAGTCGGCTGGGTCAAGGCCTATGACGCCAAGACCGGCGAACTGGTCTGGCATCGTCCGACCATCGAAGGCCACATGGGTTTCCTCAACGGCAAGGAGAACGGCATCACCGGGACGACCAACGCCACCTGGCCCGGCGACCTCTGGAAAACCGGCGGCGGCTGCCCCTGGAACCAGGGTAGCTACGACCCGGATCTGGATCTCGTTTACTTCACCACCGGCAACCCGGCCCCCTGGAACTCCTACAAGCGGCCTGGCGACAACCTCTACACCACCTCGATCCTGGCGATCGATGCCAACACCGGTAAAATCAAGTGGCACTATCAGACCGTGCCGAATGACGCCTGGGACTACGATGCCATCTCCGAGTTCCTGCTCTTCGATTTCGAGAAAGACGGAAAAACCATCAAGGCCGGTGCCATGGCGCACAAAAACGGCTTTTTCTACATTCTCGACCGCACCAACGGCAAACTGCTCAGCGCCGATCCCTTTGTTAAGGAAATCACCTGGGCCAGCCACATCGACCTGAAGACCGGTCGTCCTGTCGAAACCGGCAACCGCCCGGGCGATCCGACTCTGTCTGCCGATGGCAAACAGGGCAAAACCGTCTGGACCGCACCTAACTTCCTGGGTGGCAAGAACTGGAACCCGATGGCATGGAGCCCTGAGACCCAACTGTTCTACATCCCGGCCACCGAGTGGGGTATGGATATCTGGAACAACCCGATCAGCTACAAAAAGGGCGCGGCTTATCTTGGTGCCGGTTTTACCATCAAGCCGGTCTTTGATGATTACACGGGTGTTTTCCGCGCATTCGATCCCAAGACTGGCAAGACTGTCTGGGAGAACAAGAATCCTTCTCCGCTGTGGTCCGGAGCGCTGGTTACTGCCGGCAACCTGGTATTCTACGGGACTCCTGAGGGCTACCTGAAGGCGCTGGACGCGAAAACCGGCGAAGAGCTGTGGAAGTACAATACCGGTTCCGGTGTTATCGGTTCTCCGATCACCTGGGAAATGGACGGCGATCAGTATATCGCCATCCCCTCCGGTTGGGGCGGCGCGGTTCCTCTGTGGGGCGGTGAAATTGCCAAGGCCGTCAAGAACCTGAACCAGGGCGGCAGCCTCTGGGCCTTCAAGCTGGTTAAATAAACCATTGGTTCGATAAGTCTCTTATCGACCCATCCCGAGTTACGGCCGGACAGCTTCTTGTCCGGCCGTAACTGCGTCTGGAACAATTCTTGCTTTTTAAAAACATTATTCAATATTAGATAGATATAGACTCTATGGCTGGAGAGATGTTAATATTTATCTGTATTTAAAAATTTTGGAACATGGTTTTACAAGTGCCTTTTGTATGGCACGAAAAACACTAAAAAGGAGTAGTAGAGATGCACCAAGTAAAAAGCAAATGTTTAATTGTCGCAATTCTGATGGCTGCTATTTTTTCGCTGCCCGCATCCGTTCTGGCACATGGTGATGTGCAGCCGCAGCAGGTCGACACCACCGGTCTGGAGCCGCTCGGTGACGAATGGCTAGATGTTAACCCCTATAAGCCCGACAATGAGGTCGCGGTCAGGATTGGCAAGATTGCTTATAATACCAACTGTGCCCGCTGTCATGGCATCGATGGCATGTCGGGCGGTTTTTCGCCGGACTTGCGCGAGCTGCCGCAAGATGAAGAGGGAGATGCTTACTATATCTATCCCACCCGCGAGGGCGTGGTCCGCAACGGCAAGACCTATATGCCGGCATTCGAAGGCTTGATGAGTCAAGAAGCCATGTGGGCCATCCGGGCCTGGCTGTTGACCCTTCCCCTTGATGAATAATCCTAAAGAGCGCAGGAGCCATGAGATGAAATGCTGCATCAGGAATTTCGCAGTCTTTTTACTGATCGCCTTCTTGGCGACGGCGACAGGTGCGAGCGCGGAGACTTTAGCCAAGATTCGCGAACGTGGACAGATCGAAATTGCGGTTTATGAAAGGTTTCTGCCCTATTCATATGCGGATAAAGGACAGCCCCGGGGCGTTGATGTGGCGATCGGTCAAGCGCTGGCGGAAAAGCTCGGCGTGAAGGCAAGATTCCGTTTGTTCCAACTGGATGAGTCGGCCGATGACGACCTGCGTAACCAGGTCTGGAAGGGGCACCCGATCAACGGCGCCCCCGCCGATCTGATGCTGCATGTGCCGACGCACCCCGAGTTTGCAAAAGAAAACGATAACGCAAAGATCATGGCTCCCTATTTCCGCGAGACTGTCGCCGTGGCTCGTTACCCGAGGTTGAAACACCTCGTCAGTATCGCCCATCTCGGCAATGAGAAGATCGGGGCCGAAAAGCTCACCCTGGCCAGT
The DNA here is from genome assembly GCA_945787295.1 of uncultured Desulfuromonadales bacterium. The sequence goes on along the minus strand of CALZHQ010000001.1, from coordinate 23,228 downwards.
GATTATCTGGCGGCGGCGCTGGGCGGCCTGCTCAGAGAAAACATGGTCCTCTATCCCAATGTCGGCGAAGCTATCACAGACATGAAAGCAGGAAAAATCCCTGCCGTCATGGGTCCGCGTGGAGAACTTGAGGGTTATCTGGGGGCCGATCTCGGCAAGTTTGTCGTCGGGCCGATGGCGATGCCGGGCATGGGCTTCGATGGCTGGGATCTGGGCGTCGCAGTCAAGGCGAAAAACACCGAACTTGTCGCGGCGGTTGCGCAAGCCATGGCAGAATTGGACGCCGAAGGGGCTTTCAAGCGCATTTTCGAAGACTATGGACTGACGTATACACCGCCGGTAACCAAGTCGCTGGCGGTTGCGACTGAAGCTGCACCAAAGAATTAGACCCTATGCGAACGGTTAGAACTGTTCTTGCGATCGGCTTGCAGCTCTTTGTCGTCGTCCTGCTGATGGGTCCGACAACTGCTTCGGCCGCAAGCCATGAATTGACCAGCGCCGGCAAGATCGGCACCCAACGTCTTGATGGGGCTTTGCCGGGCGCTGCGGAAGAAGAGCGGTTTGAAAAAGTCTTCGACGGAACGGCCGTTCTTGACCGGGAGATGGGTCTCATCTGGGAACAGTCCCCAGAGCCGGTCACCATGAACTGGGAAGCAGCAGTGAATTACTGCAGCAATCTGGAACTTGGAGGGGAAAAGCGCTGGCACCTGGCGTCTCTGGAAGAATTGACCAGCCTCATGGATCTTTCGGTTCTCGGTTCGCCGAAATTGCCGATTAATCATCCGTTCGACACGGGTTGCAAATTAGGCGGGTGTGTCCAGGCATCGACCTACTGGTCCGGGTCTCTCTGTGAGGATAACGCCGAGGAGGTCTGGCTCGTCTGCCTCTGCAACGGGAGCCTTGCCCGGCATGAAAAGAATGCTGAGAATTATGCCTGGTGCGTGCGGGATAAAGATTAAACTTTCAAATTAGCAATCTGAACTGTGGTCAGTTGTTCGCTGCCCAGGTTTTATACTTAAAAAGCCGATGAATGTGCCTTTCTCCCTCATACAGGTCTGCCTATGAAAAAGCTAGCGGTCATATTCATACTTCTCTTTATATTTCCTGCCACCGTTATTCTCGCGGCTGAGACGCCGCCCACCATCCGGGTGGGGGTTCTGAAGTTCGGCACGGTCAATTGGGAACTGGATGTCATCAAGCACCATCAGTTAAGTGAGAAATATGGTGTGGATTTGCAAGTGGTCCCCCTGGCCTCCAAAAATGCCACCAGCGTCGCGATGCAGGGGGGAGCTGTCGATGTCATCGTGACCGACTGGATCTGGGTCAGCCGGATGCGCGCCGATGGCCGGCCTTATACCTTCTTCCCTTATTCAATGACCGTCGGTTCGTTGTATGTTCGCCCGGATGCAGGCATTGACAGGCTGCAGCAACTGGCGGGGAAGAAGCTCGGCATCGCAGGCGGCCCGGTCGATAAAAGCTGGTTGCTGTTGCGCGCTTACGCACAGGCGAAGCTGGGGATGCAACTCGCGGAAATGGTGGAGCCGAGCTTCGCAGCGCCGCCGCTGCTCAATCAATTGATGCTGCGCGGGGATATGGATGCCGTGCTGAACTTCTGGCATTACGGGGCGCGACTTGAGGCGGCAGGCATGCGCCCGCTGATCAAGGTGACCGACCTGATGCAAGGGCTCGGCATCGAGGCCAGCGTGCCGCTGCTCGGGTGGGTTTTTGATGAGACATGGGCTGCAAAGCACCAGGCAGCGGTGGTCGGTTTCCTGCGGGCGTCTTATGCGGCGAAGCGGCTGCTGGCTGAGTCGGACACAGAATGGGAACGGCTGAGACCCTTGACCAAGGCTGAAGATGACAAAACGCTTCAGGCTTTGCGCGACGCCTATCGCGCCGGCATTCCGCAGCAGTTTTCCAGCGAGGAAATTGACGCCGCAGAGGCGGTCTTCGCCATCCTTGCGCGAGAGGGGGGAGAAAAGCTGGCCGGGAAAAGCAAGACCTTGAGCGCCGGGACGTTCTGGACAGAAGTCGCCCCAGAAGCGCTGCTCCCCTGAGATAATGGCAAAAGAACGCCAGCTCAACATCCTTTCCCTGGTCGGTCTTTTTGCTTTGTGGCAACTGGTTGCTCAGGTTCTTCAGAACCCGACGCTGCCAGCTCCCACGGCGGTTCTGGCAAGTCTCTGGCAGCAACTTGTTGCGGGGGAGCTGCTTTATCATCTGGGGGTCACGCTCTGGCGGGTAACCCTCGCGTTTACAGTGTCGATGCTGATCGGCACCTGCTTCGGCATCCTGATGGGCCGATATCGCGCAGTAGATTCCGCTTTGGACGGAGCCCTGGTTCTGGGGCTGAATATTCCGGCGCTGGTGACCATCATCCTCTGCTATATCTGGTTCGGGCTGGTGGAAGCGGCGGCGATCGCCGCGGTGGCGATCAATAAAATACCGACGGTGATCGTGACTGTTCGCGAGGGGGCGCGGGCTGTTGACCGGAAGCTGCTTGAAGTCGCCGATGCCTTCCATATACCGCGCCACAAGAAACTCCGCAGCGTTTATCTGCCGCAACTGTATCCCTACCTGATGGCCGCCGCACGGTCCGGCCTGGCGCTCATCTGGAAAATCGTCCTGGTGGTGGAGCTGTTGGGCAGAAGTAACGGGGTCGGCTTTCAACTGGGGACCTATTTTCAGTTTTTCGACATCACCAACATACTCGCCTACACCTCGGCGTTTGCCGCAGTTGTTCTGTTCGTGGAAGCTATTGTGATGCGACCGATCGACAGGCTGATTTCCCGGGGGCGCGCGTGACCGATCTGGCTATCAATATCACTGAAAAGGTCTACCCACGCGGGAATATTGTCGCCCTGCAGGATCTTAATTTCAGCGTCGCGTCGGGTCGTTTTGTTGCTTTAGTGGGCCCGTCGGGGGCCGGCAAGACCACGATTCTGAACATTATCCTCGGGCTTGATCATGCCTACACAGGCAACATCCAGATTAACGGCCAGCGCCTCAAAAGAGGGGGCGCGCATCCGGCAAGAATCAGCTGTATGTTTCAGGAGCCGCGCCTGATGCCCTGGTTGACGGTGTCCCAGAACCTGGAACTGGTCCTCGAGGGAAAAGATAACCGGCAGCAGGTTGATAATCTTGTCGAGCAGGTGGAACTCTCCGGCCGGCAGGCGAGCTATCCAGGCCAATTGTCCGGCGGCATGCAGCGGCGCGTCGCCCTGGCCCGCGCATTTGCCGTCAAGCCCGATTTGCTGCTGATGGATGAACCTTTTCTGTCTCTTGATGAGCCGACCGCCGATCGCCTGCGGCATTTGCTGCTGTTGCTCTGGCGCGATCTGCGTCCGACTGTGGTGTTCGTTACGCACAATTTGCGTGAGGCCCTCGCCATGGCCGATGAAATCATCTTCCTCTCGGCCAGCCCCGGGTCAATCATCCGGCGCTTCTCTGTCGACATCGAACGTCCGCGGGAGCTTCAGGATGCGTCCATCAGCGAGCTGCAGGAGCGTCTGCTGCGAGAAAATCCGGAGATCCTATCCGGACTGACCGCAGAGCCAGACGATGTCGCTTCCTCCACCTGGGAGATGAATTAGGGATGAACAACGTTGCGAGTGAAATTGCAGACTCCGGCGCGGTTCTGGCGACGCAGGGGGTCAGCAAGTCATACGGCGATCTCCAGGCCCTGAACCGGGTTGATCTGAGACTGAATGAAGGGGAGTTTGCCGCGCTTTTAGGTCCCAACGGCGCCGGCAAGACAACCTTGTTTCAACTGCTCACGGGCCTGTTCGTACCGGATGCCGGCGAAATTCGGATCCAAGGGCATGATATCCGTAAGTCGCCCGTGCGGGCGCTGGCTGGAATCGGGGTGGTGTTTCAACAGCCGACTCTGGATCTGGACCTGAGCGTGCGTGCCAATCTGGTTTACCATTGCCGATTGCACGGCATCCCCCGAGCCCTGGCCAAGCGCCGAATCGACGAAGAGCTGGAACGTCTTGGGCTGATGGAGCGCGCGGCTGAGCCGGCGAGAGCTTTAAGCGGCGGGAATCGCCGAAAGGTCGAGGTGGCACGCGCCCTGCTGCACAGCCCGGCTCTGCTGCTCATGGATGAAGCCACGGTGGGGCTCGATCCAGCCTCACGCGCATCGCTGGTCGAGTATGTCGTCAATCTTTGTGCGCAGCGCAACATCAGCGTGCTGTGGTCGACACACCTGGTTGATGAAGCGGAGCAGGCTCATCGCGTCTTCATGCTCCATAAAGGCAAGCTGATTGCGGATGGGACGCCTGCGGCATTGACGAAGAACGCTGACCGTCCAAATCTCGCGGATGCATTTCTGTTTATGACCGGCACCTCTCCCAACGGCGCCGAAAACAAAAGGAGTCTTTAGATGAACAAGTATTTCTGGTTGACACTTTTCTGCCTCTTCATTTGCGCGCCTCAGACCGGTTTCGCCAAGGGGACCGGGTATGTTTTCGTCAGCAGTGAAAAAGATCATGTCGTCAGCGTCTTCAAGCCTGAATCCCTTGAGTTGATCAAGAAGATCGCGACGAAAGATCGTCCGCGATCGATGCGCTTCAGCAGTGATCACAGCCAGATCTATGTGGCCTGCGGCGACGGTGATTCCATAGACGTCATCGATGTGGCAAAGCTGGAGGTCCTCAAATCGATCGATATCGGCGAAGACCCCGATCGCTTCGATGTCAGCCCCGATGGGAAATATATCTATGCGGCCAATGAGGACGATGGTCTGCTGACGATCTACGATCTCGCTGCCGATAAGACGGTTGCCGAAATCCCGGTCGGGGAGGAGCCGGAAGGGACTTTGGCCCACCCGAACAACAAAACCATCTATGTGGCGTCGGAAGTGGCCAACATGATTCATGTCATTGATGGTCCGAGCCGCACCCTGGAGCACAATATTGTCGTTGGTGTGCGCCCCCGGCGCATGGCGCTGACTCCCGATCAGCGTTTTCTCTGGGTCACCAATGAGCTGGGCGGCACGGTCTCGATCATCGACACCCAGAGTCATACCGTCAGCGCTGAAATCAAATTCCAGCCGAAGGGTTTCCGGCCGGAAGATATCACCCCGGTCGGCATAAGTATGACCGCGGACGGGAAACGGGCTTACGTCACTCTCGGGCATGCCAATCATGTGGCCGTGGTCGATGTCGCGTCCCGCGAGATTGAAAAATACATCCTCGTCGGCAAACGCGCCTGGGGTGTTGCGCTCAGCGCTGATGAGAGCACATTGTATGTGGTCAACGGAAAAAGCGATGACATGTCGGCAATCGATACCGAGCGGTTGAAAGTGATCCGCTCGGTACCCGCCGGCCGCGTCCCCCATGATGTCCTGGTGGATAACTAGATGATGAGAGCTTTGTTTTTCTTTTTGGCCCTGCTGACCGTTTGTCTTTCCGTTTGCCCGGTCCAGGCGCAGACCAAAACCCTGGCGATCGGATACCTGGAATTTACCGACGACCCGCGCTACCGCGAGGCCTTCCTTGACGCCAGGTTCCCCGCTCAGCCCTGGGGCCGACCGGCGGATGGTGCTGTGACGGCCATCGGTGAGGCCCGTTTCGCTGCTATGGCTGCGGGCGTTGATCTAAAGCTGGAGCGGCGCGCGGTCGCTAAGGCGGAAGAGCTGCTGCCGGCAGTTGAAGAGCTGCTTGCCGGTGGCATCCATTTCTTCCTCCTTGACCTGCCCGGTGACATGGTCGCCGAGCTGGCCGCGAAGACCAAGAACCAGCCGCTGCTGCTGTTCAATGTTTCTGCGCTGGATGACGAGCTGCGCCAGCAGCAGTGCCAAACCCACTTACTGCACACCGCCCCGAGCCGGGTGATGCTGACCGACGCCGTCGCCCAGTTTCTGGTCTTCAAGAAATGGCGCGAACTGCTGGTCCTGAAGGGCACCCAACCTGGCGATGCCGAGTATCATGCGGCGTTTAACCGCTCGGTGAAACGCTTTGGATTGAAACCCGTTGAAACCAAGGATTTCACCCTCGGCCGGGATCCACGCGAGCGGAGTCAGAACAACGTCGCCCTGTTGACTGCCGGGGTGGACTACGACGTCCTCTATGTTATCGACTCTCTCAGCGAGTTTGCCCGGGACGTTCCCTACCAGGGGCAGAAACCACAAGCAGTCGTTGGGGCCGCCGGGCTGGTCGCGGACTGGTGGCACTGGGCCTGGGAGCGTTATGGCGCGCCACAGATCAACAAACGGTTCACCAGAAAGGCGAACCGGCCGATGACCGGCTATGACTGGTCGGGCTGGATGGCTGTCAAGGTTATTGCCGAGGCCCTGCTGCGAACCAAATCTGCCGATTTCGATCAGCTGGTCGCTTATATCCGCGGGGAGGAAATTCGTCTCGACGGTGCCAAAGGGTATCCACTCAGCTTCCGCCCCTGGAACAATCAGCTGCGCCAACCGATCTTTCTCACCACTCCCGCCTGGGTGGTGACGCAAGCGCCGTTGACCGGGTTTCTTCACCCGACCAATAACCTGGACACCTTGGGGTTCGACGAGCGCGAGAATCAATGTAAATTTTAGCCTGAGCAGCTCGCTGCCTAGATCGTTTTACCCCTTGGAGGATTACTTTGCCGAAGGTTTCTGCCCGATGAACATCAATCACGCCGCGCAGGCGATCCTGGCCGTCGGCAGCCGCGAAGTCGTCAAGTTTGTCCGCCAGAAAGGGCGGCTGTTCTCGTCGCTGGTCCGTCCGGCGCTCTGGCTGGTCGTTTTCGCCGCCGGCTTTCAGAATGTGTTCGGTGTGGCGGTCATTCCGCCGTATGAAACCTACATCGAATATCAGGTCTACATTGCCCCCGGGCTCTTGGGCATGGTGCTGCTGTTCAACGGCATGCAATCGTCGCTGGCGATGGTCTATGACCGGGAGATGGGCCTGATGCGGCTGTTGCTGACCGCGCCGCTGCCGCGCTGGTACCTGCTGCTCTGTAAACTGGGCGCCGGCACCCTGTTGTCGACCCTGCAGGCCTATGCGTTTCTGGCTCTCTGCGCCGTCTTCAAGGTCGATATCCCCTGGCTCGGCTGGCTCTACGCCTTGCCGGCGATCATCGTCAGCGGCCTGATGCTCGGCGCCCTGGGGCTGTTGCTTTCGGTCCATATCAAGCAGCTGGAGAACTTTGCCGGAACGATGAATTTTGTCATCTTTCCGATGTTCTTCATCTCCTCGGCCCTCTATCCGCTCTGGAAACTCCAGGAGGCCGGCGCCGAGGTGGTTTTTCAGCTGGCCAGGTTCAATCCTTTCACCCACGCCATCGAACTGATCCGTTACGCCTTGTACGGTCAGTTCAATGCTGTTGCCATGGCGGTCGTGGTCGGATCACTGGTGGTGTTTTTTGCCCTGGCGGCACTCGGCTACAATCCGCAGCATGGCACGATTAAGCGCAGTCAGCAGGCGGGTTAGATGGCCGCGGACATAGGATTCGATTATTTTTTTCGCTCATTTGGAAATGGTGGCAATCGTGTTGAAATCTCACCTTGATTTGAGGGTTGACAGCTCAGTGAATGGTCATCCTCAGTCCACAGAATGGCCCCAGGGGAATATGCTGTTACGTAGATTCTGGTTTGGACTGTTGTTGCTGTTCGTCCTGCTGGGTTCTTTTCGCCCTCTTCCGGCGACGGCCGGCGAGTTGTCCCGCGATGAACTGGCCGCATTTTTCCCGTCCCCCTTTTATCTGGGAGAAAAAGACCCCGAACTGCCTGTCTGGGTGATTTTCAAAGAGGGGCCGGTGCCTACAGCGATCGGCTACGTTTTTGAGTCGATCGATTTTGCACAAATTCCAGGCTTTGCAGGTTCACCGATGAATCTGCTGGTGGCGATCGACACCAACGGCGAGCTGTTCGATGTGCAGATATTGTCTCAGCATGAACCGGTCTTTGTCGGTGGCCTGGGCGAAGAGCCACTCATAGCGTTTCTGAGTCAGTACAAAGGCAAATCGTTACTGCAGAATATCAGCGTCAGCTCAAGGATGAACCGCAGGGGAGGGCTCTCTGCGGACGAGGTGGTTCTCGATGGGGTCTCAAAAGCCACGGTCACGGTACGGATCATCAATCAGACGGTGATTTCCACGGCGCTGCAGGTGGCCCGCGCCAAGCTCGGCTTCGCACATGGCCGAGACCCCAGCCAGGTTGCGCGGGTTCGGCAAGAGCTGTTCGAAAAGAAGAGCTGGGATGAATTGATTGCCGAGGGGCTGGTCGTTCACCAGCGGGTCTACAATCGGGATGTGCAGAAACTGTTTGCCGGAACGACCGTGCAAGACGCGGACGAAATCGCCCTTGAGCATCCGGATGACATTTTTATCGACCTGTACCTGGCCATGGTCACGGTCCCGTCCATCGGCCGCTCCCTGTTTGACGAACAGGATCTGGAAGAGATCACCCGTTATCTCGAGAAGGGGGATCATGCCATCCTGGTCATGTCCAGCGGGCGCTACAGCTTTGTCGATGCAGATTTCGTGCGTGGCGCCGCCCCCCGCTTGCTCGCGCTGGAACAAGATAAATTGCCGATGGAAATGCGCGATCTTGATGTCGAGGTCAGACCGGCCCTGGCCGGCGCGCCCGATTTTGACGACATCAAAGCTTTCCTGGTCGCCAGCCCGGCAGGGCTGGATCCGGATTTGCCCTGGCAGATGTCGCTGCATGTTCTCAGGGAAAAAGGTTTTATCTACCCCGAACAGGTCGTCAAGGATCTTGAGGTCGGTTACGATCTGCCCGAACGTTTCGTTGTTCGTCCCGTGGTCAAGAAAGAGCTGGAAGGCTGGCGGGCGATCTGGGCAGAGCGAGCCTGGGAGATCATTGTCCTGCTTGTGGCTCTGACGCTCCTGACGGGGGCCTTGCTGATGCAGAATAAGCTCTTCGTGCCCCGCCGCCGACTGACACTATTCCGCTACACCTATTACGCCTTCACCTTGGGCTTCATCGGCTGGTATGCGCAGGGGCAGCTCTCCATCGTTAACGTCACGGCCCTGCTGCAGGCGGTAAAAACCGGTCGCTCGCTGGCCTTTTACCTTTACGACCCGATGACGGTCATCCTCTGGGGGTTTGTCCTGCTCAGCCTGATCGTCTGGGGACGTGGGACCTTCTGCGGCTGGTTGTGCCCCTTTGGCGCGTTGCAGGATTTTGTCAGCCTGCTGGCCCGCCGCTGCGGAATCCGCCTTGTCCGGATCAAAGCGCCCTGGAACTCGCGCCTCAAGCTGCTCAAGTACCTTGCGCTGGCGGCGATCCTGCTGGCGGCGATATTTTCTGCCGGCCTGGTCGATGGCCTGGTGGAGGTGGAGCCGTTCAAAACGGCGATCACTGTGGCTTTTTCCCGATCCTGGCCCTTTGTTGCTTACGCTGTCGGCCTGTTGCTGATCGGCGCCTTTGTTTACAAGTTCTTCTGCCGCTACCTTTGCCCCTTGGGGGCCGGCCTGGAAATCCTTGGCTTTGCCCGCCGCTGGGGCTGGGTAACCCGGCGCGCCGAGTGCGGAACCCCTTGTCAATTCTGCCGCAATGCTTGTGATTACGATGCGATCAGGCGGGATGGAACCATCAGCTACCTGGACTGCTACCAGTGCCTGGAATGCGTCTCGATCTATTGTGACCCAGATCGGTGCCTTGCGGAGATCGCCCTGCGAAAAACCGGACGGTCGTTGACCGATGCTGATCTGCCCGCCAAAGATCAGCCGTTAAATTAATCAGTGGGAAAGCCACGAGGAGTGAATCATGAAATATATTACCCTACTGACCCTGATGTTGGGTCTGTTGCCCTCAGTCGTTTGCGCCGAAGAGAGCTTTAAGACCCAGGACGAAAAAGTTGGCTACGCGATTGGCATGAGCATCGGGATCAACTTGAAACAGCAGAAGGTTAGCGGCGATCCCAAACAGGTTGCCGCCGGTCTGCAGGCTGCCATGCAGGGAAACGAGACCCTGCTCAGCGTCACGGAGATGGGACAAGTCCTGAGAGCATATCAGGAAGAAGTTCAAGCGGAACAAAAAAAGAAAATGGCGGAAATGGCTGCTGGAGCCGAAGAGAATTTAAGGCAGGCGGAAGAGTTTCTGTCCAGCAACAGCCAGCAGGAGGGGGTCGTGACCCTCGAAAGTGGCTTGCAGTACAAAGTCCTGGCAAGCGGCTCGGGGGGATCGCCAGAAGCAACCACTGAGGTTGAAGTCCATTACCGCGGCACCCTGATTGACGGAACTGAATTTGACAGCTCCTATGCGCGCGGCAAACCGGCAAGCTTTGCGGTCAACAAGGTCATCAAAGGCTGGACCGAGGCGTTGCAGCTGATGAAAGAAGGGGACAAGTGGCAACTGGCGATCCCGCCGCAACTCGCCTATGGCGAGAGTGGCGCGCCACCGGTTGTTCCGCCGAACTCAGCGCTGATTTTTGATGTTGAGTTAATTCAGGTTCTGGATTAGGACTGAAGCTAGTCAAATCGATCAAATCATCGCGTTAAATAGAATCAACATTTTCTGGAGGAGCTTCTGACATGAAACGGATCACTGTCCTGTTAATCTTATGTACCGCTTTTCTTTCCGCCTGCTCCAGCACCAGATGGGTCCGTACAGATGTTGAAAAACAGCATAAATTCACCCTGACTCTGGAACGGTTGCAGGGCAAAGGGGGCAGTGTCCCGGAAAAATATGCTCATCCGTATAAAATAGCTCTCGCTGACCTGAAAAAGGTCATGAAAGAGATAACCTACATGGAAAAAACCGGGCTGATGAATGAAAAAGAGCAGCGCCCAGTCTTTCAGGAGGCTGAAATTGACCGTCTGGCCCCCGCATTGGCGGCGGCACTGGCTAAAGCCGATGCCGGTCAGCGAGTCCGATTTATCTCTTTTAACCAGGCGGAGGCCATGTTCTTCTCCCGCAGCCGGAAATCCGAGGGAGTTATTTTCGTTGCACCTGACGTCCGCTTGAATGTCGCGTTTAATTACATTAATTCCGATCGCGCGCCGAGCGAAACCAGTGCGTTGTACGTTAATTATTCGAATGTCGAGCCTCTAAATATAAACGCTTCCGATACCCCCATCGTCTCAACCACAAGCTATGCACAACGTCACAGCCTGGCATCCGGCAAGCAAGCTCCGATGTGGGTTGCAGCAGATCTCGAAAAGTTAAAGACATCAATCAGCGCGGTGCCTGTTGCAACGGCCGAATCAAGCGAGGTGGTCAAGAGCCCCGCTCCCGAAGCGAATCGAGGGATTGCTCCCGTTGCCGCGCCAGAAACTCATAACATGCGCGCACCAGTCGAAAAGACCGTGCCGGTTCAACAGCCCGCGACATCACTTCGCGAAGAGATCAGGAATAAGCTGAAATATCTCAAAGAATTGCAGAGTGAAGGTCTGATTACCGAACAGGACTATAATGCCAAAAAAATGGAACTGCTGGATAAGATCGATTAAACATAAATCCTGTTGAATTGTCGCTTCAGAGCTCGAAGCGGGTCAGCTCCATCACCATTGTCCCGCCGATAAAGACCCCCGTGTCCAGGTTTTCGGAGCGTTCCAGCTTAACCAGCCCGACATTCGGTGCATACCATTCGCGGGTGATAATTGGCAGGTCACCCCAGCCGATGCGCGGATCGACGTACATGGTGATATCGGCTTCGCCGACGACCTCGATACAGTTGCGAAAAATGCCGGCGGGAACCTGGACCGTCTCGTTCACCGACGCGATGTGATAGGTCATCGGGAAGCTGATGGAGCGCTGATAGTACTCCACATAGGGTTGAACCCGGCGGATCACATAGGGGTGCGTTTCCACTCGCCACTCGGTGCCGGGTTCGAGGGGATATTTCAGGACATAGCGCGGTTCGGCATCGAGGCGCGGCAGCAGGTCGACGATGGTCCGTTTGCCGATGCGGTAAATGCCCGTGTCATCCTGTTTCAACAGGTAGTCGGTGCCTGAACTGGTGCGACGGATGAAATAATCTTTCCCCTCGACCCGCTGGCTGCCGAGGCTCTCGATCTGAAAGGGGGTCTCGGTGACAACGCCACGCACGGTTCGCGTGACAATCCGATAGGTCCATTCGAGGCCTTTCTCTTTGGGGAAGTAACCCGTTGGCTCCGCTGAACACCCCGTGAACAAAAACACCACTAACCAGGCCAGCCATGCATAGCGACTCTGCTTCATTTTTCAGGCATCTCCGGGTCTGGAAGGTCGTAGAGGCGAATGGTTTTGCGTTTTTCCGAGAATCTCCCTAACTGGTCAGGGATTTCGCCGTCACTGATCCATTCACTTCTGCCAATCTGCATCACGCCGTCACGCATCCGTTCCGTCGCTGCATCCAACTGCTTGTGCATGTCTGATGTGTACTGCAGCTCGTAGGCACGAGGTTCTGCAGCCGGCATGTTTTCAGCGAGAGAACTGGCCCAGAGGTAGATTCTGCCACTGCGGCCGGTGGTCTTGTCCGGTTCCTGGATTGACGTCGCAATCAGCAGAAAGCGCTCCGGCAAGTTCGTCGCTGTCGGCCAGCCCTGCAACCCGCCCAGGGAAAGATAGGTGACAAAATAGAAGGAACTGACCAGCAGGATGCAGACGGTTTTGACCCAGACCGGCCAGCGGGTACTCACCATAAGCCCAAGCAGCAGAACGCCAAGTGTCACGTAGGCGATCGACAATCCGATGACAGACTGACTCATAAACTTTTCACCTCGACGATTGATTTGAACAGGGTATTCAATGCCTGAACCTGGCCATCCCGGCTGAGGGTGAAGCGAACGGCAGTTTTCTCTGCGCCCTTCTGCTCCAGGGTCAGGTTCCCGTAGAAGACCACTTCCAGTTTCGGGTTGACCTTGACGACGCGCACATTGGCCGTCACCGGCTTCTGGGTTGTCGTGTCGTAGTAGTGCAGGTTGACCACGTACTCACCCGGCATGGTCCCGCGGATTGTTACCACCTCCTGGTTGAGCGGATTCGCAACCTCCTTGCCGTCCACCATGATCGTGTCGTTTTCCATGCCCCGATCGTCGCGGTCCAGGTGCATAAGGGAGACTGCCGGTTTGCGAAACCAGACGACGTTGCCGTGCGGGTCTTCGATCCACATGTCGATGTCGTCAGGGTTGAAGTCCTCCCAGGTGGTGGTCACGATATACTCAGCTTTCGGGTCGATCAGCCCCTCCTTGGGCGGGGGATTGAGAGCGATCAGCGCAATCAGAAACAGGAACGTGAACGCCAGCAGGCAGTTGAACAGCAGGTCCGTAAAGGGATCCTGCTCGAAGGGTCGTCGCGGTCTCAGGATCGCCATAACGATCGCCTAATTGTCTGTAGCCAGGCGTGGAATCACAGCTGTCTGGGCGTAGTGGACCGTGTGGCTGACCAGCATGTCGGCGCCGCGATCGAGCATCAGGTACTGAAATCCCAGCAGGACATTGGCCGCGAGTCCGACCAATGTGGTATTCAGCGCGACCCCCATGCCGAGAGTCATCCGCGACAAAAGCGTCTGAACATCGGAAATGTCGAGAGATTCCATCGTTGTGATCGAACCCAGCATCATTACGAATCCGATCACGGTGCCCAGCAGCCCCAGCTTCAGGCACAGGTTGCTGATGAACCAGCCGATTTCATGCTGGCCGCGCGCCCGCTCCGCCAGGATATCCGCCAGTTGGGTGTGTTCCAGTTGCAGTTCGGCGGCGGATCCGTTCGCCTGATAACGAAGCAGTATCGAACGCAGGTAGTCCGCCGGCAGCGACGCTCTGAGTGGTTGTTTACGCAATAGAACCCGGTCGCCGTCCAGTTGAGGCGGCTCGTCAATTTCAGAGGCGGTTCGCGTGACCTCGCCAATCAGGTTCAACTGCTGCGAAATGAAAAATGTGCGGACCCCGCTATGCACGGTGGTGCCCAAAAACAGCAGGCAGATGACATAGCAGATCCGGGTCGGATCGCGTTGGAGGATATCGCTCAGCACGCCGAACTCCCACGCCAACCACAAGCTGAAGGCGAGGGCGCAGAAAAAAACCAGCCACTGTAAAAACAGCTGGTGCCTTGCGGTCGCTTCGGCCATTCGCTCAGAGTTTCGAGCAGAGTCGTTGCGGCGATTCTTTATTTTCGCGCGATATCGCTTGATGTTCACCGTTGCTGCCTTCTCCGATGCAGGATACAGAAACACTGATCGCCTGCGTTTTGTGAATGACAACCTGCAGGCAAGGTTCGGTTAGTCGTCCGACAGGCTGAATGCCAGGATCTGATCGCCGGTCTGGTAGCCGAACAGCTTGTTGCCGCCGGCGACCACGGCGATGTATTGCTTACCGTTAACGGCATAGCTGACCGGCGGTGCGTTCACCCCATAGGCAGCGCGGTGTTGCCAGAGGATTTCCCCGGTCTGCGCCTGCAGCGCAAGCAGATTTCCGTTCCCTTCGCCGGTGAAGATCAGTTGCCCCGCCGTAGCCAGTACGCCACCGACCAGCGGCAGGTCGGTTTTGCGCTGCCAGCGGATCGCGCCGCTGTCGCTGTCAATGGCGGTCAGCGTTCCCCAGCGCTCCTCGCTCGACTGCTGGCTGTAAGTATAGCTCTGCCAGGGGCGCGCCGCCGTTGGCTGCAGAGATTTAGAAAAGTAGCTGGTCGGGTGATGAATCGCCGCGACGTACAACGAACGGAGATCGCCGGAATAGGCCATCGGCGACCAGGAGGCGCCGCCGAAAATCCCGGGGGCGATTTCGACGCCCTGTTCGGACGGTCGGCTGAACAGGTTCCGTTGGGGCACGAACGGTTCTGATTTGAACAATAAACGCCCGGTGCTGCGCTCATGAACATAAACCCAACCAGTTTTACCCGCCTGTGCCACCGCCTTGACGGGACGCCCTTCCAGACTCACGTCAAGCAGAACCGGAGGGCTCGCCACATCGTATCCCCAGCGGTCATGAGGGACCTGCTGGTAGGCCCAAACCGTTTTGCCGGTCTCTATATCGATCGCCACCAAACTGACGGTGTGCTGGTTGTCGCCCGGCCTGGTCGAGTCATCCATCTGCGGGGCCGGGTTGCCGGTACCGACAAACAGCAGACCCGACTGAGGATCGATCGCCGGCGTCGTCCAGATCGATCCGCCGCCCAGTTGCCAGGTGTGGCGATATTTCTCTGCCGCCTGTTTTTCTTTTTCGATATCGCGATTCA
Source organism: uncultured Desulfuromonadales bacterium (assembly GCA_945787295.1). The sequence continues at coordinate 8,116 of CALZHQ010000001.1, read as the reverse complement.
GGCTGACACCATCGGGTGTGGCTTTTCGCCATGCACCGACCCAGGACGCATCCGGAACAGAATGCCAGCGCCAGAGCTCCTTGCCGGTCTGCGCGTCGTAAGCCACCAGGAAGCCCCGCAAGCCGTGCCCGCCTCCCGACAAACCGACCACCGACAAGGCAGATTCGCCCTCGCTGGTCGTATCCAGGTGCAACCCGTAGCCGGCTCCGGTGATGCCGACAAAGACTTTCCCGTCGTAGACCTGAGGCGCCATGTTGGTGCTGTAGCCGGTCCCGCCGATTACCTTGGCCTGCTCAAAACCGGACTCGCCGAGCAGCGGCGTCAGGACCTCGCGGTTGCCAGAGAGGGGATCGGTAATCGGGATATCCCAAACCACACCACCGGTTGCCTGGTCAAGAGCGATCAAGCGGGCATCAATGGTGACTGTGTAGACTTTTCCATCGGCCACAGCCGCACCCCGGTTGGCTGGACCGCAACAGGTTTTCTTGGTCGTGAGCTGGTGCCGATAACGCCAGAGCTGTTTCCCGGTTGCTGCATCAAGTGCCAGCACATCGTTCCAGGGCGTTGTGACGTACATGATTCCCTGAACAATAATCGGGGTCGCCTGGAACGAGCCGATTCTGCCGGTCTCGACGGCCCAGGCCGGTTTTAATCTGCCGACGTTGCGCTGGTCGATCTGCTTCAGATCACTGAAACGTTGATTTGAATAATCGTTTCCATAGAAGGGCCAGTCGACACTCTTTATCTTCTTGTCAGCGTACGCCAGAGACGCTGCGGCAAGCGCCGAACAGAGGAAGAAGAGCGTTATTTGCCAACGGCTGATCGTCAAGATTCTCTCTCCCTGGATACGACGGGGTAAATGACTAATGGAAATGCGCAACTAATTCGTATTCTTAGAATTCATTAGAAGCAAATTGAGTGCCAAAACAAACAGCGTTCTAGAATTTATGGGCAGGGAAACTGCTACTGTTTTGAATCAGGCAGTTGTTGCAGGAACAACCAGGCCGCCGGCAGCAACAGAATCGCGAAAGCATAGCAGAGCAGCGAAAAGCTCTGCTGAATTCCGATGCTGTCAGCCAGCATGCCGATCAGCGGTCCGGTGCAGACAAAGCCAAGCCTGAAACAGAGTGACTGCAGCGAGAGGATGCCGGCACGATTGGCGGAAGGGATCTGCTGCTGGGCATGATTCAAAAGCATCGGACCGCGCAAACCGCGCATGCTGGTCAACAGATAGTAAAATAAAAACCCCCAGATCCCGCCGACGAGGCCAAGCCCCAGATAGCCGGCGACGATCAGCAGGATGAACAGCAGCACCATCCGTTGATCACCCAACCGCAGGTGGCAGCGGTGGCTGAGGACCGCAAACAGGGCGACGCTCAGGTTGGCGCCGGCCCAGATCGGGCCAAACCAGGCGAGGGGCACACCGGCCTCCTGCATGTAGGGCTGGATCAACCAGACCGGGTAGAAGGACGCCAGCCCCAGCAGCAGATTGAGGAGAATGGTATAGCGCAAGCGCCGGTTGTCGAGCAAAGCATAGCGCGCCGACTGGCAGGCTTCTTTCAGGTGGCTTGCCGGCTGCATCCTGGTGCGCTCCGGTTCAACCAGTGTGCGGGTCAGCAGAAAGGCCAGAACCCAGACGACCGCCTGAATCAGAAAAGGGAGCAGCGGGGCCGCTGCGTAGAGCAGACCGGCAAAGATGGCGCCGCAGGCTTCGCCGGTCTGCGCAAAGCCGTTCAAGCGGCCTTCGTGGCGGGCATAATTCGGTTCCTCGTCGGTCCCTTTGATGCTTTCGTAAAGTAACGCGCTGTCCGACCCGCTGATGAACGAGAAGGAGACGCCAAGAATGATCTCCGCGACCAGCACCTGGCTGAAAGAATCGGCGACGCTGTAAAGGCCCCAACCGATGATGCCGAGCAGCGAAGCGAAATTCAGCGCTGCGCGGTAACCGATCCGGTCGCTCAAGTAGCCGGAGGGGTACTCCATCAGCACCATCGCCACCGAAAATATTCCCTGCAGCAGTAAAATCTCGGTCAGGCTCAGTCCGATCTGGTCCTTCCAGAACAGGGTGATGATGGCCATCGGAAACAAGCTCATCTGCAAAAAAGAGAAGAGGTAAAGCTTTTTGATGTTGGCGTGAAGATTCATCATCTCGGTTCGGTCGTCCAGAATCAGGTTCTAGTCGGCAAACGGTTTTTCCCGGAAGAAACGTTCGACGATCGCGGAGTGCATCGGGAAGCCCAGGTCGATCGGCCGGTCGATCAGAACGACCTCCTGGGTTTCAGGTGAGGAAAACGGCTGGTAAATTTCAGCCGGCTGCGGTACCGCCAGCCCGAATATCACCAGCGTATCATCCAGGCCGTTTTGCACATGATAAAGACGGATCTGGTCTTCGGCGATGGCAACACCGGTCTCCTCCAGAAGTTCCCTGGCTGCTGCCTGCTGCCAGGTTTCCCCGAGATCGATATAGCCACCGGGCAGGGTCAGGGTGCCTTTTTGCGGCTCAATATTTCTGCGGATCACAATCAGACCTGCCCCGACCGGCAACAGGGTCACCGCCACGGGCAACGGGTTCAGGTAGCTGGTCTGCTGGCAGTTCTGGCAATGCCTTGGCCAGGCAGCATTTGCTGGGAACCGGTTTCCACAATAGCTGCAGTAAGTATTTTTGCTGGCCATGAATAAAATCCTTTTAAAAAAGAATTATTTAAAAAAAATTTCAGTTTTTCTTTCCTGAACGTGGGTTTGACCTGTAGAGAGAAGCGTCAGCTCTCTTTTTGTCTGTAGACTTAATGGCCATTGTAGAAAAAGGCTACAGTAATTGTCTTAGGGTCTGGGGCAGCTCCCACAGCTTTTGTCCCGTTTCTCCACAGCCGCTTATCTCTCAAAAAATATTTTATTACATAAAAGGCCCAATTGGTCGGTTTAAACTGTCGTTATTTTCTGGCATTTCCGTTGCAATGTGCTCGGCAACAGCGCAAACAGTCTTTGCGTACACATATCATTAAAAAGGAGAAAACGATGGAAAAGAAGTACGAAAACGACGTTGAAGAGACCGAAACCAGTAACGAAGAGCCGCAGATTCTGGAGGAAATTCAGGTCGAAGAGCTCGCTATCGACGGCATCTGCGGGGTGTACTGAGATGGCTGCGGCAGGCATTCAATTACATCCCGCCTGCCGCGTGCGGCAGGAAGGGTTCGGCCTCCTGTTTTACGATTCCCGGGGGCCGCGCCTTCTTTTCGCTGAAACCGGAAATCTTCTTGAGCCGGACTTTTTCGAAACCGTTCGGGGCAAGGGAGATTTTCCAGCTGGACTCACCAGGCAGCAGCAGAACGGGCTGCAGAATTTTATCGACAAGCTACTGGAAAGGGGGTTCCTCCGTGAGCAACCGATTTGTTGAAACGGGTTTGCGCTCGCCGGTGAACCTGACCTGGGAAGTGACCCTGGCCTGCAACCTGCGCTGCCGTCACTGTCTTTCTTCTTCGGCTGAGCCGGCGCCAAACGAGCTGTCGACCGCCGAAGCTCTGGATCTGGTCGAACAGCTCTATCAGCAAAGAGTCTTTCAGATCAATTTTGGTGGCGGCGAGCCGTTTATGCGCCCCGATTTTTTACAGATTCTCGATGCCTGCCATGAACGGGGGATCATGACCTGCATCTCGACCAACGGCACCCTGATCACCCCGGAACTGATCGAACGACTCTCCCGCAACCGGTTGGTGGCGATCCAGGTCAGCCTGGATGGTGCAGAACGCGCAACCTGCGAGGCGATCCGCGGCAAAGGCACTTATGATGATGCCTTGCGCGCCCTTGAGCTGCTGGCTCTCTCGCCGATCCCCACCAGTATCAACACCGTCCTGACCAAAGACAACGCCGACGAGATTGAAAAATTGCAAACACTCTCCAAGCACCTCGGCGTCTCCCTGCGGATCAGCCGTTTCCGGCCTTCCGGACGCGGCGCGGACAACTGGGAAGAGCTGCGCCCCTCGCCAGCCCAGCTGCTGAAGTTTTCCGACTGGCTCGGCCGGCACGACAACGTCCGCACCGGCGACAGCTTCTTCTCCCTGACCAGCCAAGAGCGGCAGGGTCTGGGTTTGAACCTCTGCGGCGCCTGCAAGCTGACCTGCTGTGTCGGGCCGACCGGCAAGGTTTATCCCTGCGCCTTTTTACAGAGCGACCATTTCGAAGCCGGCGACCTGCGCCAGAACAGCTTCAAGCAGATCTGGGATGATTCGGAGATCTTCGCCTCCTTCCGTGGGCTGCGTATCCACTCCTGCGAGGACTGCCAGCGCTTCGACCAGTGTCACGGAGGCTGCCCGGCGGTCGCCTATCATCTGAAAGAGGATATCGAAGGGGGCGACCCGGAGTGTCTGGAGCGTTGCGTGACCTCGATCGCGGAAGAGAAACAGGAAACAGCGGTAGCTTAATTTCGAGACGATTCAGGAGACCTGTATCATGATGTTCAAAAATCTGTTCACACCCCAAAAGTTGGGCTCGGTTGAAGTGAAGAACCGAATTTCCTTTCAGCCGCACCTGACCAACCTGGCGGTCAAGAATCTGCCCAGCGAACGGCAGATGTATTACTGGGGAGAACGGGCCAAGGGGGGCGCCGGGCTGATCATCACCGAGGAGCTGACAGTTCATCCGACCGATATGGCCTATGAAAAGCTGATCGATGTCTACCATGCCGAGGTGGTGCCCGGGTTCAAGAAGATCACCGATTATGTTCACCAGTTCGACAGCAAGATCTTCGCTCAGCTCAATCACAATGGTCAGCAGGGGGATGGCAGCCTCTCCCGCCTGCCGGTCTGGGCTCCCTCGCCGGTGCCCGATGTGCTGTTCCGCGAGACGCCCAAGGCGATGGAGCCGGAGGACATCGAAGAGGTCGCCCGCTATTTCGCCCTCAGCGCCGAGCATGTTCGCCAGGGCGGCTTCGACGGCGTCGAGCTGCAGTTCGGTCACTCCAGCCTGGCGCGGCAGTTCCTCTCGCCGCTGACCAACCACCGCCAGGACGAATTCGGCGGCAGTCTCGAGAACCGCATGCGCGCGCCGCTGATGTTCATCGAGGCGGTGCGCAAGACGGTCGGCGACGACTTTACCCTCGGCATCCGCATGTGCGCCGACGAGATGATCCCGGGCGGCCTTGACCTGGCCCAGGTGCAGGAGATCTGCGCCGCTTTCGAGGCCTCGGGACTGATCGACTTCATGGACCTCTCCATCGGCACCTTCTACAACCTTTACCTGGTCGAAGGCTCGATGCACACCCCGCTGGGGTACACCATCCCGCTGGCCGCCGGGGTGCGGGAAAAGCTGAAGATTCCGGTCTTCTGCACCGGGCGGATCAACGACCCGGTGATGGCGGAGAAGGTCCTCGAGTCGGGCCAGGCCGACATGATCGGCATGTGCCGGGCGCTGATCTGCGATCCGTTCCTGCCGAAAAAAGCGCAGGAAGGGCGGCTGGAAGATATCCGCTACTGTATCGCCTGCAACCAGGGCTGCATCGGTCGGATCGGCATGAACAAGGCGATCGGCTGCGTGCAGAACCCGGCCCTCGGCCGCGAGAAGGAGTGGGGCGAAGGGACCCTCAAGCCGGCGCCGGTGAAGAAAAAAGTCATGGTGGTCGGCGGCGGCCCGGCCGGCATGTGGGCGGCGAAAATGGCCGGTCGGCGTGGTCATGAGGTCACCCTGCTCGATCGCAACGAAACCCTCGGCGGCCAGGTGCTGACCGCTATGAAGGGGGCCGGCCGCGACGAGTTCGGCGTCATCGTCCGTAACGAAAAAGAACAGATCGACAAGGCCGGGGTCAAGGTCGAACTCGGCGTCGAGGTCACCGCCGATCAGGTTCTCAAAGCGGACGCCGATACGGTGATTGTCGCCACCGGCAGCAAGCCGAAAAGCCATCCGGTCGGCGGCGCCGACGGGCCGGCGGTCTACAACGTCTGGCAGGTGTTGAACGGAGAAGCGGAACTTGGCGACAAGGTCTGCCTGATCGATTACGACGGCCATCACCGTGCCACCGCAACGGCCGAGTTCATGGCCGATCAGGGCAAAACAGTGCACATGATCTGCTCCAGCCTGTTTATCGGCGCCGAGCTGGGGCCGACCCAGGATCTTTACCTGAGCCGGCAGCGGCTGCTGCAGAAAGGGGTGAGCTTCACCCCGGATATCGCGGTGATGGAAGTCGGCGGTGAGCCGGGCAGCAAGACGGTCAAAGGGTTCAACGTCTACTCCAACGAATGGCAGGAGTGGACCGACTACGACACGTTGGTCCTTGCGATGGGACAGGATGTCGACGATGAGCTCTATTTCGCCATCAAAGGGAAGGTTAAAGAGCTGCACCGCATCGGTGACAACGTCGCCCCGCGCAAAGTCGATATGGCGATCTGGGAAGGGCACCAGTTGGGGAGGACAATCTGATGGCGAGCAGTCAGCAACAATCCGCCAGCTTGACCGGTGAGGTTCTGGTCTTTGTCGATCTGCCCGAGGGTGAGCTGGATGATTACGGCAAGGGGATCCTCTCGGAGGCCTCACGGCTGGCGAAGAAACTGGCGGCCGACTGGTCGGTGCTCTGTTTCGCCGGCGCTCCGGAAGAAACTCTTTCAGCCATGGCCGCTTACGGTGTCGATAAGGTCACCCTGATCGAGGGTCCGGACAATATCGCCGATTCTCTTGAGGGGCAGGCCAGCCTGCTTGCCGCCGTCACGCAGGAAAAGGGAGCTTCGCTGCTGCTGTTGCCGCACAACGACCTGGGAGAAGCGCTGGCGCCATTATTGGCCGCGGAGCTGGGCGCGGCGCTGTTCAGCGAAGCGATCGCCTATAGCCTGGACGCGGCGGTTCTGACCCTGACCCGGCACGTCCTCGGCGCACAGGTGGCCGAGAACAAGACCTGGGATGGTCACACACGCCTGGTCCTGACCGTCAACCCACGGATTCTCAGCAGTGTGGTCCTGCCGAGCGTTCAGCCGGGCCAGCTGCAGACTGAAGCCTGGCAGCCCTCTGCGTCACTGCCGGCCGGGGCGACCCGGATTGTCGAACGGATCCCGGCCGATCCGCAGACCGTGGACGTGTCCGAAGCGGAAGTGATGATCAGCGCCGGGCTTGGCTGCGACAGCCAGGGGTTTGCCCAAGTGCAGGAGCTGACCCGACTGCTCAACGCTTCGCTCGGGGTAACCCGGCCGGCCTACGACCTCGGCTACACCGAGTTCGAGCGGATGGTCGGCCACTACACCGAGTTCGAGCGGATGGTCGGCCAGACCGGCAAGACCGTGGCGCCACGCTTCTACCTCGCCCTCGGCATTTCCGGCTCCATGCATCATATTGGCGGCATCAAGGATTCCAAGCGGGTTATTTCGGTCAACATCGATTCCAAGGCGCCGATCTTTCCCAATTCAGACGAAGGTTTCGTTGCCGACTTGCGCGAAGTTTTACCGCTCTTGATTGAGCGGGTCAAGACGGCGACAGGAGGTGCCGCATGAAAAGTTCATTTGACGCCATCGTTGTCGGAGCCGGCCCGGCCGGATCTTCGGCGGCGCTGACCATGGCTCGGGCCGGGCTGGAAGTCGCCCTGCTGGAACGGGGGAACTTCCCCGGCGAGAAGAATATGTTCGGCGGGGTCCTGCACCGGTTGACCGCCCTGGAAGATGTCTTCCCCGATTTCTGGGACCAGGCGCCCTGGGAACGGCACATCGTCAAGAAGAACCTCACCTTTATCACCCCGGGGTCGAGTTTCAGCGTCAGTTTCGACAACGAAGCCGCGGACTCGCCGCCCTACAACGGCTACACGATATTCCGGCCGAAGTTCGACAACTGGCTGGCACAAGAGGCGGTCAAAGCCGGCGCCACTCTGCTGACCCGCTCAACCGTCGAAGACGTCATCCGCGAGAATGGCAAGGTGGTCGGCGTTCGGCTGCTGCGCGATGGCGCCGAGCTGCGCGCGCCGGTCGTTGTTGCCGCCGATGGCGTGCTCTCCTTCACCGCGCAAAAAGCCGGGCTTCGCCAGGCCAAGTTCAAGCCCGACAATCAGGGTGTCTGCATCAAGGCGTTGATCGATATGCCCAAGGAAGTGATCGATGATCGCTTCGGGCTGGTGCGGGAGCAGGGCGCCTCCAACGAAATCGTCGGCAAC